>DATENM010000158.1 GCA_035275065.1 Blastocatellia bacterium | reverse complement strand
TTAAGGAATACGGTGATCGGCTTGCTGCGCAAGACAGGCGAGAGCAACATCGCCGCCGCTTGTCGGAAGTATGCGGCGCAACCTCAAGCCGCGCTAGCACTGATTGGCATCAAAACCTGAGAACTGAATGGCCGTGACAAGATATAGCAGAAAAGGCGGGCGCGGGGCGGGCGGGCCTCGGCTGGCAGGTCAGCTGGAAAACAAAAAGCGTGAACCCCGGTTTGCCGAGGCTCACGCTTGAGAAGCAAAGATGGACGGTTGAAAAAGTTATTCTTTGGGCGCGGCGCGGCGCGTCGAGCCACCCGGCGCTGCCGCGACGGTTTCTGCCGCCGCTGCCTCGCCGCTGCCGTTCAAGCCGAGGGCACTGCGCACTTCGGTCTCGATGCGACCCTGCATCTCGGCGTCAGACTTCAGCAGGTTCTTGACGTTCTCGCGGCCCTGGCCGAGCCGCTCGCCGTGAAAGCTGAACCACGCGCCGCTCTTTTCGACAATCTTGTGCTCGACGGCAAGGTCGAGCAGGTCGCCTTCGTGCGAGATGCCCAGACCGTACATGATGTCGAATTCGGCTTCCTTAAACGGCGGCGCGACTTTGTTCTTGACGACTTTAACCTTGGTGCGGCTGCCGACCACCGTGTCGGCGTCCTTGATTTGTGTGGAGCGGCGAATCTCCAGTCGCAAAGACGAGTAGAATTTCAGCGCCCGCCCGCCGGTCGTCGTTTCCGGGTTGCCGAACATAATGCCGATCTTCTCGCGAATTTGATTGATGAAAATCAGACAGGTGTTCGAGCGCGCAACGACCGCCGTGAGCTTTCTGAGCGCCTGTGACATCAGACGTGCTTGCAGACCGGGCAGCGAATCGCCCATATCGCCGTCGAGTTCAGCACGCGGCACCAGCGCCGCCACTGAATCGATGACCAACACGTCAACGCCGCCTGAGCGCACCAGCGCTTCGGTGATTTCCAGCGCCTGTTCGCCCGAATCCGGCTGCGAGATGAAAAGTTCGTTGACCTGCACGCCGAGTCTCGCAGCATACTGGGCATCGAGCGCGTGCTCTGCGTCAATGTAAGCCGCGACGCCACCGGCTTTCTGGGCTTGCGCGACGATGTGCAAGGCAAGCGTCGTCTTGCCGCCAGATTCCGGCCCGTAGATTTCAACAACGCGGCCACGCGGCACGCCGCCGATGCCGATGGCGGCGTCGAGACTGAGGCAGGAGGTGGAGATGGCCGGGATGTCCACGACCTTCTTTTCGCCGAGTCGCATGATCGAGCCTTTGCCGAACTGCTTCTCGATGCCGGCTATTGCCAGGTCAATCGCGCGATTGCGCTCATTGCGTTCATCTGCCATATCTATCGGTGATTCCTTTCATTCTGAGGGTGGGGTTTCGAAAAAAGATTATAGCATAGCGACACGGCAAGCTCTAATTTTTTCTCCCCTGCGCGGACAGAAAAAAAGGCACCGGTTTCGCCGGTGCCTCTTGGCCCCTCAGGTTGTAATTGGCAAGCATCGTTGGGTGTGATGCTGAATTGTCTTTCTCTTGAGCAAGCCCTGTACCACTGAGCCGCTCACACCAACAATCTTTGAAAAATGGCCTAAAACGGCCTGAATTTCCACTGAAGCGCCCTCTGGGAAGAGGGTCACGTATAATTTAGTGTGGCCTAATTGTCTGCGTGTGAGACAAGAGTTACTCAACCCAGGGCGCCCTCGCAGAATCCTGCGGCCGGTGATGGTCGAACAGGCCATCATCCCGCCTGCCTGAAAGGGATAAGGCGACGCAGATTTATGGTCCTATTCCGTACAACCGTTTGATTTCGGATCATACACCTGCTTCCCAGGACAGCAGATCGGCGAATTGATCTGTAAGATCACCAGAGCGGAGGCGGAGGCGGCCAAAGACCAGGGCTGTGGACTCAGGCAACCCGTTGGCATATTGATTGCACAAAAGCATAGCGGGATCGCAAAGAAGCGGTCGCAAGACGTTCTTTACGGTTGAAAGCAGAGGTTGAGAGAGCCCGAAGTTCTTGAAACTTCACCGCAATCGCAGCGTTTAAGGGCTTGAATGTCCGGCCCTCTGGTGGAAGGGAACTGGGACATAAGAGCTAAGGATGTGACCAAAGGAACGTTGGGTTGTTATGCAACCGAAGAGGGTAGAAAAAATGAAAAGGAATTTAGCAACAAGAAGTCTACACACGCGTAACCGATTGGCTCAACCGCGTCAGCCGGTGCTGACTGATCCGAATGAGCTGAAAAGCCTGATCCGTGACGGTCTGGTGTCCATGAATATGGCCGAGCGCGAGGAGTTCATTCAAACGCTTGAGACCGAGATGCGCCGCACCAGCCTGAATATGCGGGCGTATCTGGTGCCGCTCGGCATCCCCGGTCGCAGCCCTGAGGACCTGACGCCAACCGAGGTCGGTCATTTGATCCGTTTCTTGAAGATCAATGTGCCGGCGGCCATGCCCGCCGTCGAAAAAGCGATGTCGCGCTTCACCGTCTTTGCCGAAAAGGCTCAACAGACGCACGACCGGCTCGCCGCCTAGTGCCATCAGGCAACAACGAGTTTTTCCGCCGAAGCCCGCGCTCTCGAACTGAAGCGCGGGCTTCGTGCATTCGGCAGGCGTTTTGAAACCGCACGGCGCTGCACCGTCTCCGTCCAGGGCGGACCGTTTTGATGGAGCCGATGACAGCCCCGGCCATTCCGCTTTCGAAAGCTCGCCGCCATCCTGTAGAATGCAACTCGACGCGAATTCATCAGTCTGCGATTCCCTGACGCAGGGCATCTTTCTCGTGGTCTTGCGAATGAAAAATCGTCTTCTTGTTACCACCCCATTAACGGTAGCTGTATTGCTCGGAGGGGCTGCCCTGGCGCAACAGAACAGCTTGCCGACGCCTGACACGCCAAAGGCCGGAACGACGCCCGCCGCTCAGCGCGCCGAGGCGTTGATTAAATCGCTTGAAACCGGGACGCCCGAACCCGCGGAGAAGATCAAGCAGGGCCTCGGTGACGAGAACTGGTACGTCCGCGGCACGGCGGCTAGAGCTGTGGCGCAACTGAGCGGGACGGTGCCCCCGCAAACCGTTCTTCCTTTGCTCCAGGATGCCAGCTGGTATGTGCGCGAATCGGCGCTGACGGCGCTTGGGGCGATGAAGACGCCGGTGGATGCGGCCCTACTTGAGCCGATGATGGCTTCGCCTGATCCGTACACGCGGGCGCGGGCGGCGCGCGCGCTCGGCGCGACCAATGGCGCGTCGGCCATTGATTCTTTGCTCCGCTTGCTCAAAGACGACGACCCGTACGTCAAGCGAACAGCCGTTACGGCGCTCGGGGAATTGAAAGCCGAAAAAGCCGGTGATGCGCTCGCGGCGCTGCTTCAAGACGAATCGCCCGGGCTGCGTAAAGCCGCCGCCGTGGCCCTGGGGAAGATCGGCTACAAGGCCGCCGGGACAGCCATCGCCGCGGCGCCAAGAACGTCTGAGGATTGGGAGTATGCGGCGGCGCTCTATCGTCTTGGCCACCACGAGGCGCTTGATGCGGTAATCATTGCCTTGCGCAGCCCCTATGCAGACGTGCGGCTGGCGGCGCTGCGCGACCTGCTCGAATTTGCCGACAATCAGAGTCTGCCGGCGCTTGTCGAGCTGGCCACGCCACAGCCGGCCAATTCCACATCAGCGAAATCAAACGCGAACGAATCATTCCTCTTCCGTCTGTTGATCGCCGAGGGATTGGCGCGCTTCAACGGCTCGGAAGCCCGCGGCGCGCTCATCAAGTTGATCGAAGACCCTGCGCCACGCATCCGCTCGGCGTCGGTTGTGTCGCTGGCGAAGGTGAGCAAAGCCAATCCCAAAGACGAAGCGACCATCAATGCGCTGATCGCCGCATTACGGCGAGAAAAATTGCCGCCCGTGCAGGCGACGATCATTGAATCGCTGGCCTCGTTCGACCGGGCACGAGTCGCCAACCTGCTTCTACAAACCAGAGCCGCCGACGGTAAGTTGAGCGAGCCCGTATTGCGCGCCCTCGGTGCTGTGAACGTGACGGCGGATTCGCTGATCGATCAATTGCGGAGCGGCGACGCGGCTTCACGCTCGTTAGCCGCAGAGCGGTTGGCGATGCTCGGCGACCCGCAAGCCGTGCCCCCACTGATCGAAGCCCTGGCGGCTGCCAAAGACGTGCCCGTGCGCAGCAGCGCTGCAACCGCGCTTGGCTTGTTGAAAGACCGCCGCGCCGTTGACGCGTTGGTGACGGCGACGAGTTCGCCCGACAGGGAAGTGCGGCTGGCGGCAGTCACCTCGCTCGGACTGATTGCCGATCACACCTCGTCAGAAGCGTTGCTCGCATCGGCAAAAGATACGGATCAAAGGGTGCGAGAGGCGGCGCTGGGGTCGCTGGCGGCGCTCGGCATCTCGGTCGAGCGATTGAGCGCAGACATCACCAATCCGAACTGGCAAACCCGCGTCGCCGCCATCACGATGCTGGCGCGGCTCGGCGATGCGAAGTCAACGCCGCTGCTGATCTCGGCTTTGAAAGATTCCGACATCCGCGTTCGCGCTGAAGCCGCCCGCACGATTGGCGTGATGGGCGATCAACGTGCGCTTGAGGCGCTTGTCAGCGCGCTCACGGATGCGAGCGCCGAAGTCCGCATCGAGGCGACCTATGCGCTCGGTCGCTTGAAAGATGGGCGCGCTATCGCGCCGCTGAGCGGCTTGCTGAATGATCGCGATGCCCGCGTCAGCCTGGCGGCGGCCGAATCGCTCGTCCGCATGCAAGATGCGCGAGCCGTCCGCGTGCTGGTCGGCTCGCTTACGGACAGCGACTGGCATGTGCGGGCGCGGGCGGCGCAGGTGCTGGCGCGTGTGTCTGCCGACACGCCCATCGAAGAGGCGACGGCGCAGTTGGCCAGGGCGGTCACCGACAAAGACCCCATCGTGCGTTATTACGCTGCCGAAGCGTTGACCGGCATCGGCGCGCGGGCGGTGCCGCCGCTCATAGAGGTGATGCGGACGCCGCGCGATCAAGACCGCGAGCGCGCGGCTCGCGTCCTCTGGCGCATCGGCAAGCCGGCGGTTGAACCGCTGTTGGCGTTTATTCAAGACCGCAGCTTGACGGCAGAGATGCGCGCCGTCGCGGCGCATGCGCTCGGCGTGATTGGCGACGGGCGGGCGACGAAAGCCTTGATTCAGCTCTTGCGTGATGAGCGTTATTTCGTGCGCGAACAGGCCGCTTTCGCGCTCGGCCAGATGGGCGACGGCGCGGTTGAGCAGATCATCGAGATGGCCAATGCCGCGCAGCCGACGATCCGCGAAGCCGCCATCGAGGCGCTCGGCAGCTTCAACTCGCCGCGCGCCATTGAGCGCATCCATCAGGCGACTACGGATAGCAACGCCAGCGTCCGCATGGCGGCGGTGAAGGCATTGGGGCACACCGGCAGCGAACGCGCCGTCGCGCCGTTGTTGGCGATGCTACGTGATGAATCGAGCGCCATGCGAGCCCAGGCCGCCGCTTCGTTGGCCCGCCTCGGTGATGCGGCGCTGCCGAGCTTGATTGCGGCGCTCAAGGACAGCCGCCCGTCTGTGCGCCAGCTTGCTGCCGAAGCGCTCGGCGACATCGGCTCGAAGCAGGCGGTCGGCGGGCTGCTCGATCTGGTGGCAAACGATTTATCGGGAGCGCGGCCCGAAGCCATCGAAGCGCTTGGCAAGATCGGCGATGCTTCGGCTATCGCGCCGATTCTGGCGGCGATGCGCGGCGGTTCGGTCGCCGTTCGTAAGCGCAGCGTCGCGGCACTGGCGCATTTTCGCGATGCTCGCGCCGTTGATGCCCTGGTCGCTTCGCTCACTGACCGTGACGAAGAGGTGCGGCAGGCCGCCGCCGCGGGGCTCGCAGACATTGGTGACGCGCGCGTCCTTCCGCCGCTTGAACGGCTCGCCGATTCGGACCCGAGCAGTGATGTGCGCGACGCCGCCTTGCAGGCCGTTCAACGCCTTCGCGCTCAAAGCAACGCGCCGCGCGACAAAGCTGCGACGCCGAAGCCGCCGCGCCCGTAACGGCAATTTGCAATTCGAGGTGAACGAACGAGAGGCATGAAGAAAACGATTACACTCCTGATCGCTGCCCTGATCGCTGCCACGCTCATAGGCTGCGCGCAGCCGGCAAGCGATTCCAACAGCGCCGTAAAGAATGTCGCTGCGCCGGCAACCAACAGCAACGCCCCGACAGGCATTGCCGAATCCGTAAACCGGAATGGTAACGCCGCCAACGTCAAGGCATCCCCGGCGACACCGGCCAATTCGAACAGCAACTCCAGCCAGCCGAGTGCTGCGACCGGCCCCCCTGATCCAGCGAAGATGGTCGGCACTTACGTCATGAATCAAATTCAAAAAGGCGGCGTCTCGACGCTGATCACCCAGGCGAAGATTGAATATGTCTTCAACGCCAATGGCCGCTACAGTCGCGTCGCCACCGTCAAAGGCAAGACGATTAACACCGAATCGGGCGAGTTTAACTTAGATGGCGACAAGCTGACCTTCAAGATTGTTTTGTCGGGCAAGAGCATCAATAAAAAACCGATTGAAAAGAATTACACCGTCGGCATGACGCCCGATGGGCGCGAAGTGCGGCTGACGTCCAAGACTGGCGAGGTGGCGTTGCTTGTCCGCACGCCATAAGTCGGAAGCTCGGGTTGAATGCATAGACGGCGGCTTCTGCAACTGACAATCTGCGCGGCCCTGGCGCTCTGTTCCGTCGCCTGTCGCAAAGCCGACCCGCAGACTTATGAAGACGGCTTGCGCGGTCACAGTGCTGAATCGGTCGAAGATTCGGGCCGCCGCCTGAGTGGCGACTTCATTGTTCAATCAATGGCCGATGAGTATGGCGCTGACTCGATGCAAACGGCGACGCGCTGGACGTTCAGTTTTAAGGAGGATGGCGGGTTTCGCAGCGAGCGCCAGGGCCGCGGCGGGACGCGCGTCGAAGAAGGCAGTTACTTGATCAGTGCGCAGGGCGAGCTTGTCCTTTACATCGAAACCGTAGGCGGCGAAGCGCTCACAGGCGCTCGTCAGGAAGGCTACCGAATCGAAGCCGAAAGCAATGGGCAATTGAAGCTGCGAAGCGACGGCTCGATGACAATGGTACTGCATAAGAAATAAGCCCGGTGCCTGATAGACCGATGAGGGCACAGGCTGGCATAGATTCAGGCGGCGGTCGGTTCTTGCAGAGGCGATACTTGGCGCCAGCGTCCGCAACAAATCTTTTACATTTGGCGACGCCGAGAATTTGATTTGGACTTTTCGGGCCTCAGTGATTGGGTTATTATTGGCGTAGCCGTCAATCACCTCGTCTGAGGTCTTGCAAGTGGCGAGAGCCTGCGGCTCTCAGGAAGTTTTGCAGAGAGGGGTTATCGCAATGCGCGCCTATGATAGTATAAAGGCGGAGCGCGGGCGCCAGGTCACGCTTGAGACGCCCGATTTCCTGGAGCAGGCCCGTCAGCTATTATGCAGGAGTCTTCCTGTAGAATTGCGGATGAGCGGCAGCAGCATGAGCCCGGCCATCGAAGATGGCGACGTGGTGACGGTCGAGCCGATCAACAGCGACCCCGTGCGTCAGGGCGACATCGTGTTGTATCAGAGCCGCTACGACACTGCCGTCATCCACCGTATCGTTCGCATGGACCGTTCGTCGCCGGAAAAATTCATCCTGACGCGCGGCGATTCGGCGAGCCAGAGCGACTTGCCAATCCCTCTGCACCGCATCCTGGGCCGCGTCCGCCTGGTCGAGCGCGCCGGCGAGCGCATCAAGGTGGCGCGCCCGCGCCGCACCTTCCTGCGTGTGATGTTCGGCTGGTTCGAGAAGCTGAAATTCTGGTAAGCGCTTCAGCCGTGTGACCCCAGGCGGCCCGCGACCAGCAAGCCAATCAATAACAACCCAAGAGCGATTCGGTAGCCGACGAACAGATAGGTCGTGTGCTTTTTCAGGTAGCTCAGCAAGAAGGCGATTGAAAGATACCCGACAACGCCTGAAACAATCGTGGCGACAATCAGGCTGGTCCATCCGGTATTGACCGAATGCAGGGCTTTCGGAAGCTCCAGCAGTCCGCTCGCGCCGATTGCGGGGATCGATAAGAGGAACGAGAAACGTGCCGCTGCCTCGCGTTCCATCCCCGCAAACAGGCCGCCGCAGATGGTCGAGCCGGAGCGCGAGAATCCAGGAATCAGCGCGAAGACTTGGGCGACGCCGACGGTGATGGCATCGCTGGCTTTGATCGTCTTCAGGTCGCGCCGCTGTTTGCCGACCAGTTCGGCAATGATCAACAGGATCGCGACAAACAACAGCCCGAATGCGATAACCCGCAGGTCTTTGGTAAACGGCCCTTCGATGATCCGCTTGAGCGCGAGGCCGAGTACGGCGACCGGCAGCGTGCCAATGATGACCAGCCAGCCGAGCCAGGCGTTTTGCTTGTCGGCCTGAGTGATGGGGCGTTTCTTGAGTATGCCGAGATTGGCAGTGATGAAGCCGCGAATGATGGCGATAATATCGCCCAGAAAATAGAGAATGACGGCGAGGAGGGTGCCGAGTTGAATGACGGCGATGAAGGCCGTCCATTCCTGATCGCTCTTGATGTCGCCGAGCAAGTGGCCGGCGATGGTCAGGTGCGCGGTGCTGCTGATGGGGATGAATTCGGTGAGGCCCTGAATGAGCCCGAAGATGATGGCGTGCAGGATCGACATGCGCTAGATTTTCCCTTCGCTGCTAGAATCAACCGACGAGTGAGTGTAGAGATTGTGCCGCGCGACTGTCAACGCGAGCGGCAAGAGCGCCGCTTTGAGAGGAATGAGACGTAATGGGTAAAGAGAGCAATAGCGGGCTGAAGTTGTTCCTGGAGATGTGGCTGCTGATTGCGTTATTGGCGGCATTCAATTTCTATATGTACTATGACGGCGGCCAGAAGAAGTTCCTGGCCATGGGCATCGGCACGGCGGTGGCGTTCGTCGGCTTCGGCTTGTTCTACGTCATTTACGTGCGCCGAGGCGAAAGGTAAGTTGACAGCCTAAAGAGCGGTTGTTTATATTGTCGTTTTGACATCGGGGACAAATAGTCAACCGAGAGTGGCCAGGTAGCTCAGCTGGTAGAGCAGCGGACTGAAAATCCGCGTGTCGGCGGTTCGATTCCGTCCCTGGCCACCAAAATCTCCATTAATTAATAGCTTTAACCCACCCGCTGGTTTCATCTTTTCTTCCCACTCACAAATAACGCTCACTTTGCGCCGACCCACCCCGCCACACTCAGTTTTGAACTGTTCGCAGCTTCTACTGGGGTAGTTCGATGATTACTTGTTTTGAATGCGCTGAGTGCAAGGCCCTACAAGATTTCTTTGTATCGCAAGAATAACTCCTCTCCAATGACCTCCCCCAAGAAACCCAGCCTCAAAGTCCTCCTCTCCCAATACGCAAAGGATAAATACCCGGCTTGGTTAAATGGTGCTGAGTTAGAAATGTTCGCGGCCTCTCTCCAATTCAAGGCATCAAATGGATCGAGGCGCTGTAGGGAGCTGGCCGACGAAGGAACCTTCGAGCGCCGGATGAATGGGAAGTCAGTTGAATATCGCTTTAAGCCCAAAGTAGAAGCGAGAACAGCAGGAATCTATCGCTGCTCCCGCTGCCCCAAAGACGCAGTAAGGTATTTAGACAACGAACCCCGTTGCCCACAACACCTCCAAAAGGTCGAACTCAACCAGCCAGCCCTGTTTAGTAGGAGCTAACCACTCCAAGAAATCCCAAACAGGAGAGCAAGAGTATCAAGGAAACCTGGAGCCTGTATGTCGCCGGTTAATCCAGGAGACTCTTGCGGCCCAGTAATGCCAGGGCTTTCCTGCGGGCCGGTGACGCCAGGACACAGTATATCCCCTGCAAAGGACGATGTAGCTAAAAGAAGTGTCAAGAACGCAGTCGCAAGCAGCTTCTTCATACTCATACCTCCCGATAGATTCGATTTTTGAGAAAGGACAAATTGTGGAGATGTAAGTTTAGGGGGAATGTGGCCCGCGTTGCAATCAAAAAGTTTGAGAAGCTACAGAACCAGTCTGTGCAGATCATTCCAAAGAAAAAGTAGTCGCACCAAGCTTGTTCTAGGTAGGTGGCGCGGGCAGTAACCACCCGCGCCACCCATCCCACTTCAGAAGCAATCGTAGTAGTCTATAGTGTAGTACGCGGTCTGACAGCCGCCGGTGTGCGCTCCACTACCGCAACTGCACGGAATGATTTTATACCCACACGCAGTTGTATAGGTGTTATCCGTGTAGTAGGTGTAATCAATCTCCTGTGGAGGACAACCGTGTGCCTTTGGAGCGAGGGCAAAGGTAAGTGATCCCCAGACCATCACAACAGCCAGGACGGTCAACAGGGCGCGGTTCTTGAGAAAGTTCTTCATACTTGTGTACCTCCTCGGTCTTAGCGTCCACAGATTTACCCCATCCTATGCTAAGTGAATTCTTATTTCAAGGGATTCAAATCATAGTCTTTTGCTGTTGACATAACCCTCCTGCAAATATATCGTGGGCCTGTTTGAAGATTACACCGATCAGGAGGGGATTATGATTTCCAAAGTGACAAGACGGTTTCTCTTGGCAGCGGTTCTGGGGCTGATGACGTTAGGGGTTCTTTTCCCGTCGGGCAGCGGTGACTATACCAGTAAGGTTAGTGCTGCACCCGTATACGGGTACGAGAAGGGGATCACCTACTACAGCGATGCGAGTATGACAACTGAAGTAGGCTATCGCCACATCTACTGTAACGGGCGGGGAACCCTGACGGGTACTACCTCGCCCTACTACACAGAGGACATTCTCAACGTTTGCTGCGGCAGCGTCCCGTGTTAATTTCCATCTTGTAACTCCGGGCTTTCGTGTGAGAGCGCGAGGCCCGGATACTTCCTTTTATCCACTACGAACCCTACCGGGAAAATTTGTTCCGGATGCGGTCAGCCAAAAACCGAAGATCAATTTGACTGGAAATATCAGGCTGAAGGCATCAGAAAAACCGCTGCAAAGCTTGCGCAAGCGCTCACTCAAAAGAACCCCACCTTAAAAGCGCCAGCTACTCCTGATTGATTTTGCGTCTTGAGAGCCTGATCAGTCCGCGCACCGACAGGATGACGGAAAAGAGCGATGTCACGCCGAGCGCCAGGAGTGTCCAGATAAAGAAAAAGCCCCCGCTGCGGATGGTCCCGAAGCCGATTCCAGGCCCTCTCATGTGGATGACGGGGACGCCCATTGACAGGAGCGACGCGACGAGGATGATGATATACCCTGATCGCCGTCCGGCCAGCATGAACGTTCCGTACAGCCAGACGACGCAGATGACCACCGCAAAGAGGTTTGAAAGCCCTCCCGGTGACATCCCTCTGTCAATGTCATCCGCTAGGTGAAACGTGCCGAAGAGAATTGAGAGCAGAGACGCGATGGTTAACGTAAAGTTGTCTTTCATGTGTGCCTCTTAGCGGAAGAATCTATAAAACTACAAGTTTCCGACGATGTAACGCAATCCAGAGGACCTTCTGACAAGCAACTTTTCCACACTGGGAACGGCAATGTCTCTGGATCGAGGATAGAAATATTTTCGGGCGAGCGCTTCAGACGGCTTTCTTATTCCAAGTGGCTCTCAGGAAGGATGGGGAGTGCAAGGGCGGCGCCCGCTACCAGGGGCGGGATACGCTCATGAACCCGTGGGATGTGGGGAGGCGGCGAGAGCTGGCGGCGTTCAGCACCGACTCAATGAATAGGATTCAGTCCCTGGCCTTTTCGCCCGATGGAAGGATGATGGCTATTAGAAGGCAGCATGACGTCGAGCTGTGGCTGGCAGCGACACGGGAAGAGGTGGAAAAACAGCTCAAGGAATCTCAAGCGTATCGCCTCGCAAGTTTAGGCAAGCTTGGACAGTGAGAGAAGGTGCAATAGGGCAAAGGTCAATTCATTGAGGTTGCTGTAGAAGCAGGCGCGAAGGACTTATCGCAGCGACTTCTCCGCCCCTTTCACAACTTGGCGATTCGCCTTGCGATGCTGGCGACGACGGCCAGCAGCTCCGAGGGCTCGACCGGTTTAGCGATGTGTGTGTCATAGCCTGCCGCAAGCGCGCGCATGCGGTCTTCGGTTCTGGCGTGCGCCGTGAGCGCCGCTGCGGCGATTCGGCTGGCCCCGTCTACATAGGATCGTACCTTGCGGATCAGCGAATAGCCGTCTTCGCCCGGCATCTCGATGTCGCTCACCATAACATCCGCTTTGAAGGTTTCGAGCATCGCCAGGGCTTCGGCCGCAGAGGCCACGGCGCTGACCTCCGCGCCGCAATGCGTCAGCACAGTAGCCACCAGCTCGCGCGCGTCCGTGTCGTCGTCAACCACCAGCACACGCAAGCCGTGCAGCGAAATCTGCGGGTCGAATAAGGTCTCGGGCGACTCCGGCAGCCGCTCGACCCCGGCATCGCTTCGGAGCATTCGCTGCTCCTGCTTGATCGCCAGCGGCAAGGTAATCTCAAAGGTCGCCCCCTGGCCCTCGCCGGCGCTGGCGGCGCGAACCGTGCCGCCGTGCAGCTCGATGAGATGCCGGACAATCGCCAGCCCCAAACCGAGACCGCCGTGCTTACGCGTCAGCGAGCTGTCCGCCTGCGAGAAGCGGTCAAAGAGATAAGGCATGAAGTCTGCGCTGATACCGCGCCCGGTGTCGGTCACGCTAAGTCTGGCGTCTGTGCCAACACGTTCCAGCTTCACGTCGACCTGGCCGCCGGACGGCGTGAATTTGATGGCATTCGACAGCAGGTTCCAAACCACCTGCTGCAAGCGGTCGGCGTCGCCTGAAACCGGGCCGACTTCGTAATCCAGCCCTATTTCGAGTTGGATGTTTTTGGCGTGCGCCGCCGGACGCACCGCGTCGGCAGCCGCTTCGATGATCGAAGTCAGAGCGACGGGACGGACATCGAGCCGTAGCTTGCCGGTGATGATGCGCGACACGTCGAGCAGGTCTTCGATGATCTGGGCCTGGGCTCTGGCATTGCGGTCAATCGTTTCAAGGGCGCGCGCCTGCATCTCGCCTTCTAGCTTTCCCGAATGCAGGATACGCGCCCAACCGAGAATGGCGTTCAAAGGCGTGCGAACCTCGTGCGAAACGGTGGCCAGGAACTGGTCTTTAGCGCGGTTGGCGGCTTCGGCTTCGGCACGGGCCGCGCGCTCACGCGTCAGCAACTGCTCGCGCTCCTTCTCGGCCTGCTTTTGCCCAGTGATGTCGCGGGCGATCTTAGAAGCGGCGATGATCCTGCCGCTGCTGTCTCTGATGGGCGAGATCGTTACCGAGATGTTGATAAGCCGCCCATCCTTAGTCTTGCGAATGGTTTCGTAATGGTCTATGCGCTCGCCGCGCTGAATGCGGCTGAGAATCTGCGGCTCCTCGTCCTGCCGATCCTCTGGGATCAGCATGAGGATGTTGCGTCCGACCGCCTCTTCGGCTGGATAGCCGAATATCCGCTCGGCCCCCTTGTTCCAGCTAAGAATCGTGCCGTTGAGCGTCTTGCTGACAATGGCGTCGTCAGACGATTCGACAATCGCGGCCAGGTGCAGGCTCGCCTGCTCGGCTTGTAGGCGCTCGGTGATGTCGCGCGTGAAGCAGCGCGTGTGGACAAACCGCCCATCTTCCCATTGCACATTTGAAGTGATTAGAACGTGCTTGATCGAGCCGTCTTTGCACCGCAGTCGAGCCGGGTAATCTTGCAGCGTCTCGGCGCTCGACAATCGCCGCAGCATATCGTCGATGCCCTCGCGGTCGGCGTGGAATTCAGAGATATGACGGTTAAGGTATTCGTCGCTCGAGTAACCGAGCATTTCAAGCTCGGCGCGGTTGGCGCGCATGATGGTGCCGTCCGGCCCGACCCAGTGCATGCCGATGGGGGCGTCCTCGAAGAAATCAGACCATGCCTGCTCGCGGCGGCGCAACGCATCCTTGGCCTGCCTCTGCTCAATAGCGAAGGCGACATAGCTCGCAAGGGTCTGGGCTAACTGCCCCTCGGCTTCGGTGAACTCGTGCGGCGCGTCGTGATAGACCATGAGCTTGCCGAGCAGGCGGGATTGATAAAGCAGCGGGATGAAGGCCAGGGCGCGAATCCCTTCGCGCAGGAGGGTTTCGCGCAGCTCGTCAAGCGATGAGTCTTCTTCGACGTTGGCGACAAAGATCGGCTGCGGATTGCGGGCCTCGCGCGTCCAGGGCGAGTGGCCTTCGACGGCCTGACGATACTCATCAGAAAGCCCACGCCAGCCCTTAAAGCGCATCACCCCGTCCGGGTCGAAAAGCAGGATCGAAGCCTTGTTGATCTTCAAGGCGCGCTGAAGCCCATCGAGCGTCTCGGCATAAATCTCTTCGAGCGATTCGGCGCGGCTGACGGCGGCGCTGAGCTGGCAGATGGTCTGCAACTGCTCAATGCGGTCATGTAACTCCTGCTCGATCTGCTTGTGCTCTTCAATATTGCGTTGATCATGCAGGTTGTGGTCAATAGCTACTGTCTCAGGTTTCGGCTCGGCAGTCGGGTTACTGTCGGGGCCGATTGATCCCTTTCTCTGCATAAACTATCCCTATTACTTGCTGATCGTAGAGCGCGCTTTGCGAGCAATCCTGCTGAATTGAGAAGGAATTCAGCGCGCCGGCCATTGGAATCACGATGATCCCGGCTGAGGCGCGGGAGGCAAGGTCCACAGTTGCAACTTTATAATACCCGGTTGGTTATTACAATCTTTTTAAGTCGCCTGAGTAAACGGGTTGAAGGCAGCGCGGCGAGTGCGACGAGCCGCCGTGAGCCGCGGAGCAGAGGAAACGAGATCGAAGGGGCAGACGAGCAGAGGGCGGAACTGAAAAGCCCCGGCGACCCGACAACCACCGCTTGGGTCGGCCGGCTCGCCTGTTGCCCCGCGCCTCTACCCCTTCCGCGATTTCAAGAAGGCGGCTACTTGTTCTTGTTCGCCGCCGCGCCGTTGCGATTCGTGTTGGTATTGCGATTCGCGTTGGCGTTGCCGTTGGTGTTGGCGTCGTGGTGGTCTACGGCGCCGGTTTCGTCCGTCACACGGAACTTGCGCTCGGTGTGGTTGTAGTCGGCGTTACCGACCTTGAACGGCACCGGCTGGTTATTCTTGTCTAACAACTCAAGCACCACCGTATGCTCGCCCAAAGGCACGTCGGCCCACTTCCACCATATGGGCTCCCAACGGGTCAGCACGGCCGTCTTCTTGCCGTCGACCGTGTAACGCACCTTATAGCCATTTTCGCCAAGCGTCGCGTTGGTGACGTAGAAGTCGAGCATCAAGCCGCGCGGGTCATCATTGATCTTGTAATCACCCTTCGGGCGCGAGTAAGTCAGCAAGGGCGCTTTCTTGTCAACGTTGGTCGCGGTAGCGCTGCCATTGTTGAAGACGACGAAATCGAAATCGGCGGCATCCTCCTGCTTGATCGATTCATGCCACTCGCGACTCGGGAAGGCCCGCAAGGTGTGTGTGCCCGGCGCGAGGTTCTTGAACTTGTCGGGCGAGAAGGGCGCAACCGGATTGTAATCGGCTTCATACGGCTCGTTGTCGAGAATGACGTGAATGTGCTGGCCCTTTTTGCGTGCCGGGTCTTGATAGATCGGGTAGCCGGTGATCGTGAAGGTTGGAGCTACCGTGTCACCGCTCACCGAGCTGCCGTCTACCGGCGCGGTGAATTTCAGCGACACATTGCCCGTCGGCCCGGCTTTCATGAAGCCCGGCGCGTCGGCGGCTGTCGCATCGGCGGGAAGCCCCGCCGGTTGCGCGGCTGCCGGGGCGCTGCTGTTGCTGTTTGCGGTGTTGCTGTTGTTGGTCGCCGGCTCGCAGCTCGTGGCGACGAGCGCCAGCGCCAGCATCCCTGCGACGGTCATTGCCTGGAGCGAAAGTCGTATTCTCATGCGCAAACCTCCCTGGAGTTTAGTTTTCGAGGACGGATGCATCTGTGTGATTCTTTGCCAGCGCCCATTGGCCCTGGTCGCGTCGCAAGCGGCGCCCGCGGTCTTACCACTCGATGGGCGTCGGCAGCATCGGCACGCCGAGGTGCGGGCCGGGGTTGTTGAGCGTCGTGCGCAACGCCAGTGCGAGCGCCGGGCGCGTCTCTTCGGGCGTGATGATGGCGTCAACGAAACCGCGCGCCGCGGCGAACCTGGCGTCTAGCTCGGCGTCATAGCGGGCGCGAACGCGATCCATCTCGGCGATCATCTTTTCATCCGGCTGGCGGCCTTCGCGCTGAAGCTTCTCAAGCTCGGCGCTGAATAGCGCCATCACCGCCGACTCGCCTTCCATCACGCCCATGCGCCCGGTCGGCCAGGTGAAGATGAAATCGGGATCGAACCCCTGGCCGGCCATCGCATAATAGCCCGCGCCCGACGCGTGGTTGAGCGTCAGCACGAGCTTCGGCACGGTCGCCGTCGCCATCGCTTCGACGAAGCGCGCGCCGGCGCGAATGATCCCTGAATGCTCGGCGTCCGTGCCGACCATAAAGCCCGACACGTCTTGCAAGAAGAGCAGCGGCGTTTGATGCCGCGTGCAGGTCTCGATGAAGTAGGCGACCTTTTCCGCGGAGTCTGTGTAGATGATGCCGCCGAACTTTGGCGGGCGGCCCGCCGCGCCGCGCAGCAATCCGCGCTGGTTGGCGATGACGCCGACGGGAATGCCTGCGATGTGCGCAAAGCCGCAGATCATCTCTTTCGCGTAGTCGGCCTGAAACTCATCCAGCTCGCCCCCGTCCAGCAGACAGGCCAGCACATCGCGCATATCGTAAGGGCCGCGGTGATCCGCGGGCATGAGGTCATAGATGTCAGCAATGGGTCGCGCCGGCTCGCGTGGCTCGATCAGCTTGACGCGCACGGCGGGCGCGAGCGGCAGCTCCGTGACCGCCTCGCGCAGCTTGAGAACGCATTCGGTATCATCTTTGGCGCGGTAATGCGCGACCCCGGAAATCTCGTTGTGCGTGCGGGCCCCGCCGAGCGTTTCGCTATCAACCGACTGGCCGACCGCGCCTTTCACAAGGTTCGGCCCGCCCAGCCCCATAAACGAAGTGCCCTCGACCATGATGATGAGATCGCTCAGCGCAGGCAGGTAAGCGCCGCCCGCAACGCACGGCCCCATGACGGCGGCAAGCTGCGGCACTTTCAGATAGCGGCGCATCACCGAGTTATAAAAAAAGATTCTGCCGCCGCCGTACTGGCCGGGAAAGACGCCGCTCTGGTATGGCAGGTTGACGCCCGCTGAATCTACAAGGTAGACAATCGGCACGCGGCAACGCATGGCAATTTCTTGTAGGCGCAGAACCTTGCGCACGGTCTCCGGCCACCACGAGCCGGCCTTAACGGTCGCATCGTTGGCGACGACGACGGCTTCGCGCCCGCTGATGCGCCCGATGCCTGTGACGACGCCGGCGGCGGGTGCCTGGCCCTCGTATTGATCGTAGGCGATCAACAGGCCGGTCTCTTGAAAGTAAGCGCCTTCGTCGAACAGCAGCTTGATGCGCTCGCGCGCCGTGAGCTTGCCTTTCTTATGCTCGCGGGCGATGCGGTCCGGGCCGCCGCCCAGGCGCAGCTTGTTTTCGAGGGTTTTGAGTTCATTGACCAGACGTTGAAAGTGCTCGCGGTTGGCGGTGGCGGTCGAAGTTTCCATAGCGCGAAGTCGCAAACTGAAATGCGAAAGCCAAGCATAGCAACCGCCTCTGAGCGTGACAAGCAGATGACAGAGGGATTCCGTTCTCGACATTCATAAAGATGAGTTAAACACAGAGGCACAGAGACACGGAGGGACACAGAGAAGACTCCGTGCCTCCGTGTCTCTGTGCCTCTGTGTTTGTTTCTCATCCCTTTTTGCAGAATTGAATAGCCCTGAGCAGATGAGGCGCGCGGTTTGTTCAAATCGTCATTCATCATTCATCGGTTCTGCTGTAGAATATGGAGTATGATCATTGGCATTAGCGGCGGCACAGGTTCCGGTAAGACGACCGTTACGCAGAAGATTATCACTTCCGTAGGCGCCGACAACGTCGTCTATCTGCAACAGGACGCCTACTATCGCAACCTCGGCGACATGCCGCTTGAACTACGCCACAAGGTCAACTTCGACCACCCCGACGCCATAGACATCAGCCTGATGATGAATCACATGGAGGCGCTGCGAGCCGGCGAGACCATCGAGCAGCCGACCTACGATTACGCCACGCACTCGCGCCGCGCCGAAGCGATTCACGTCGAGCCGCGCCCGGTGATTATCGTCGAAGGCATCCTGGTCTTCTTCGACCCGCAGATGCGTCGCTTGATGGATTTGAAAATCTTTGTGGATTGCGACGCCGACATCCGCTTCATCCGCCGCCTCGACCGCGACGTGCATGAGCGCGGGCGCAGTCTCGACTCGATCATCTCGCAGTACCAGACGACCGTGCGGCCCATGCACCTGCAATTCGTCGAGCCGTCGAAGCGCTACGCCGACATCATCATTCCCGAAGGCGGTCATAACGAGGTCGGCATCGATATGATCACCTGTAAGATTCAATCCATTCTCGCGGAGGCCGGCGACCCGGTCACGTTGCGCGCTCGCGGCGCGGCGGAGAGCGGGCAAACCGAGGCGGTGAGTTAACCGCAATCATTCGACAAGGACGACAGAATCAACAATGCGAATCAGTAGGACCACAACCAAGCGAGCCCGGGAAAAATCATTGCGCAACGCGATTGCCGATTCAATCAGCGACGGCGAGCTGATCGAGCAGGCAAAGCAAGCCCGACAAGAGGCGCACGCGCCGTTTTCTAACTTTCAAGTCGGCGCCGCCATCATGACCTCGGACGGGCGCGTCTACACCGGCTGCAACATCGAGCAGTCGGTTTATAGCCTGACGATGTGCGCCGAGCGCGTCGCCATCTTCAAAGCCGTGAGCGAAGGGGCGCGCGAGTTCGTCAAAGTCGCCGTGGTCGCCGATTTTGAAGCGGTGACGCCGCCGTGCGGCTGCTGCCGCCAGTCGCTCTGGGAGTTCGCCGGGCCGGGCACGAAGGTCATCCTCGCCAACCTGGCGGGCGAGGTGCGCCGCCTCGACATTGAGGAGTTGTTGCCGCTGCCTTTCGACGCCACCTTCCTGGAAGAAGACCGTTAGCCTGCCGATTCGGAGGGACGCTTGAAAAAGACCATAGTCATCATTCTCCTGATCCTGGCCGTTGTGTTGACGGCTAGCCTACGCTGCGCCAGCGCCGCCGAGCGCGTCGATTACATCATCCGCGGCGGGACGGTCGTCACCATGGACGGGGCCGGCACGATCATCGAAAACGGCGCCGTCGCCGTGCGCCGCGACCGCATCGTCGCGGTCGGCCGTGCCTCGGACATCGAGTCGAAATACAATGCCGTGCGGGTGGTCGAAGCCGGCTATCGCGTCATCATGCCGGGGCTCATCAACACCCACACGCACGTTCCGATGGGCCTGTTTCGCGGCATCGCCGACGACCTGGTGCTGATGGAGTGGCTGCAAAAATACATCTTCCCGGCTGAAGCCAAGAACGTTGACGAACAGTTCGTCCGCTGGGGCACGCGGCTCGGCTGCCTGGAGATGATCGAAGGCGGCACGACGACCTATGTCGATATGTACTACTTCGAGGATGCCGTTGCCGAAGAGACGGCGCGCGCAGGGATGCGCGGCGTGCTTGGCGAAACGCTGCTCGATTTCCCCGCGCCCGACAACAAGACCTGGGACGACGGTATGCAGTACGTCGAAAAGTTCACAGAGAAATGGAAGGGCCATCCGCTGATCGTTCCGGCGATTGCGCCGCACGCGCCTTACACGGTTTCGACCGATCACTTGAAGCAGGCGCACGAGCTGTCGTCGCGCAAGAATGTGCCGCTGGTGATTCACGTCGCCGAAGACGGCGCCGAAGTCAAAACGATTCAGGAGCGCTATGGCGCTAGCTCTGTGGCTTACCTTGAGCGCATCGGCTTGCTCGACAACCGTGTGATCGCGGCGCACATGGTCTGGCCGACCGCGGAAGACATTCAGACGCTGGCGGCGCGCAAAGTCGGCGTCGCGCATTGCCCGCAATCGAACATGAAACTGGCCGCGGGAGCCGCTCCTGTGCCACAGATGTTGAAAGCCGGGGTTGCCGTCGGCCTCGGCACGGACGGCGCGGCGTCGAATAACGATCTGGATCTTTGGGAAGAGATGGACACCGCGGCCAAGCTGCACAAGCTCGTTTCTAAAGACCCGACGGTGCTGAACGCCAGAGAGGCGCTAGAGATGGCGACCATACGCGGCGCGCGGGCGATTCACATGGAAAAAGAGATTGGCTCGCTTGAGCCGGGCAAGCGCGCCGACCTGATCATTGTCAGCGTCGAAAGCCCGCACCAGTGGCCGCTCTACAACGTGCAGTCGCAACTGGTCTACGCGACAAAAGCCGCGGACGTTGAAACTGTGATGATTAACGGGCGGCTGGTGATGGAGGGGCGCCGGGTGATAACGATCAACGCCGACGCCGTGCGCCAGAAGGCCGTCGAGTACCGCGACCGCATCCGCAAGAGTCTCGCGGCGAAGTGAGCGGTCAGGGCTGGTTTTTCCACGGCGCTGCCGGGCGCTCGACCAGGCTGGCGATGACTGTAATCAACTCCGCGGGCTCGACCGGCTTCGGCACATGAATTTGATAGCCGGAGGCCAGCGCCCGCATACGGTCTTCGGCGCGCGCGAACGCCGTCAGCGCCACCGCCGGAATCCAACTGCCGATCTCCCGCGTCCAGCTTCGCACACGCTTCATGAAGGCGTAGCCATCTTCTTTCGGCATGCCGATGTCGCTGACGATGACATGCGGGTGCCACTCCTTCAACTCCGCAAATGCCTCTTCACCCGAAGCCGCCGTCTTCACCGATGCGCCGCATTGAGAGAGCATTTCGCTCATGAGCAAGAGCGCGTCCACCTCGTCGTCAACGACCAGTACACGCACCCCGTCAAGCGAGGGCAGCGGCTCCACCCGTAGCGGCTCCGCGCCATCCGCGCCGCGGCGCGCAGACTGTGCCTCGCCCTCTTTCATGTGAACCATCAGCAGCGGCAGCCTGATCGTAAACATCGCCCCCTGGTTGATTCCCGCGCTACGGGCTTCGACGCTGCCGCCGTGAAGCTCGACCAGGTGACGGACGATGGCCAGCCCCAGCCCCAGCCCCGAATACGGGCGCGTGATCGAGCCGTCCGCCTGCCGGAAGCGGTCGAAGACGTAGGGCAAGAACTCCGGCGCGATCCCCTGGCCGGTGTCGCTCACGACAATCTCGACGTGCGAGTTAACGCGCGCCAGTCGCACCTGAACGTGACCGTCACGCGGCGTGAACTTGACGGCATTCGAGAGCAGATTCCACACCATCTGTTGCAGCCGCTGCGGGTCGGCCGAGACCAGCCCGGAGTCTGAGTCTATGTCGAGGTCGAGGCTGACGCCCTTTGCCTCGGCGGCGGGATGGATGGTCTCGACCGCGTCTTCGATGATCGCCGCAACCCTGACCGGCATCACACTCAACCGCAGCTTCCCGGAAACGATGCGCGACACGTCGAGCAAGTCTTCGATCAGTTGCGCCTGCGCCTGCGCGTTCTTCTCAATCGTCGTCAGGCCGCGCTGGGCAACGTCCCCCTTGAGATCGTGCATGTTCAGCATCCTGGCCCAGCCGAGTATGGCGTTGAGCGGCGTGCGCAGCTCGTGCGACACGGTGGCTAGAAACTCGTCCTTCAGCCGGCTCGCCTCTTCCGCCTGGGCGCGCGCCGCCTGCTCGCGTTCGAGCAGCTCTTCGCGCGACTGTTCGACGCGCTTGCGTTCGCTGATGTCGCGGATGACGGCGAGCAAGCCGGCGATTTCGCCGTTGCGGTCACGCAGGCGGCTGACGTGAGACTCGACGTGGATGGCCTCGCCGTCGCGTTTGACATGGACGTTTTCGCCGCGCCAGATGCCGGTTTCTTCGATTGCCGCGTTTGCCGCCGCTTCGTCTTCGGGCCGCGGCCAGCGGTAAGCGTACATCGCGTCGAGCGAGCTGCCCAACACCTCGGAAGCCGCGACCCCGTACTGGCGCTCGGCGGCGGCGTTGATGTAGGTGATGCGCTGCTCGTTATCAACGGCGACCACTGCGTCATTGATCTGCGCCAGCACGTCGCCGCGAAAACGGTTCGAGTCAATGTCGGCGCTTTCGAGCATATAAAGATGCTCGCCGACGATCACCGCATCGACTTCGCCGCCGCGGAGGGCGCGCAGGGTCTCTTCGGCGTCTTCAAGCTGCCTTCGCAGCTCGGCATTCTCGGCGCGGAGCGCCTGTTGGGCTTGTCTCTCCGTTGACATGGTATCTCTGCTCTGCTCAGGCACTGCGCAGGTCGAGGCCGCGCAGAATACTTTCGGTCTGGGACAGGTCGCCGATGAAACGGCGCAGGGGTAACGGGAGCCGCTTGACTAGCGTCGGCGTAACGACGATCTGCTCGCCGACAGCACGCGCCGGATGCTGCAAGAGATCGATGATCTCTAGTTCGTAACGGCCCTGCAAATGGGCTTCACATAGCTTGCGGGTGTTGACGATGGCGCGCATCGAGCGCGGCGAGGCGCCGGCGATATAGAGCCGGAAAACGTAGTGACCCGGCTGGCGGTCGGCTTCGTCGGCTGGCGGCGCGGCGGCGGTCCGCTTCTTTTTCATAATTTGCCTCAGGCCAGCGGCTTCACATCGAGGCCGACCAGCACGCGCTCCTCGTTCGATAGGTCGCCAATGATCTTCTTGATTGGTTCGGGCAATTTTCGCACCAGCGTCGGCACGGCGAGTATCTGATCGCCAGCGGCGAGCTTCGGGTTTAATAGCAGATCGACCACCTCGATATCATAGCGCCCGGCGAGGTGGGTTTCGCAGATGCGCTTGAGATTGGCGAAGGCGGTAAGCGATTTCTCGGTCTGCCCGGCGACGTAAAGCCGCAGCTTATATTCGGCTTTGGCAGTCCGCGAGGCCGCACTCGTGGTTGCCCTGGCCCCCTTGCGGTTGGTCATTTTCGTTTCCTCGAATGGTTGCCGGATTTCGCATTTCCGCGCAGCTGCGCCATGGATTGCGAATTCCGCGCCACCGTGTCAGCCACCAGCGCTTCCTGGGCGATGGCGAAGTTAACTTCCGCGGCATCAGCTTCAGCTTCCGCCGTCAATGCGGCGATCTGCGCTTCTATCGCCTTGCGCTTATTTGCCAATTGTCGCAGCCGGTGCTCATGATCCTGTCGGCGCAAGTCCGCGGCGGCGCGCTCCCGCGCTTCTTGCGCCGCGCGCGCCGTGCCAGTCAGGACGCGCTCGCTGCCAAGATAGGCATCCACCAGATCAACGCCGCGATCAGAGAGGATGAATTCGCGCACCTGGTTTGAATGTCCCATGCCGCGCGACTTCAGAACGAAGAGGGTGCGATTGCGCTCGCCGTTGTACTCGACATTGCGCAGCAGCAGCCATGTGTCCATCAGCGACGACACGCCGACCTGCGAGTCTTCCAGGGCGCCGCCGTTCGAGCTGCTCGTCAGACTGGTAAAGAGGGCGGTGATCTGCTCTTGCTTTAAGAAATCAATCAGCCGCATCAGCGTCGGCTTGATCTCCGCGGTCTTGCCTTCAATCGTCAAGTTGCTGATCGGGTCTACGACGACGACCGAAGGATGAAAAGCCATGACGCGTTCGTGCATCATCACCAGATGCTGTTCAAGGCCGAACAGGGTCGGGCGCGTCGCATGGATTTCGAGCAATCCCTTCTTTATCCACGGCTCAAGATTGAGCCCGATTGAGCGCATATTCCGGGTGAGCTGCGCGGCGGATTCTTCATAAGAGAAAAGCAAGCCGCGCTCGCCGCGTTGGCAGGCGGCGATAACAAACGCCACGCCGACCGTGCTCTTGCCGGTGCCGGACGCGCCCGAAACCAGGACGCTGCTGCCGCGGTAAACCCCTTTGCCGTCGAGCATCTCGTCGAGCCGGGCAATCCCTGTCGAAACGCGCTCGGTGGATACTTCATGGTTGAGCATCAGCGAGGTGACCGGCAGCACGGAAAGCCCGTTCAACCCGATCAGGAACGGGTATTCGTTGGTGCCGTGCGCCGAGCCGCGATACTTGACGACGCGCAGGCGGCGCGTCGAAATCTGCTCTTCAACGCGGTGATCCAGCACAATGACGCAATCGGCGACGTACTCTTCCAGCCCGTAACGGGTCAGCGAATTGCTGCCGCGCTCGCCGGTGATGACCGTCGTCATGCCACGCTCTTTGAGCCAGCGAAAGAGCCGCCGCAGCTCGGCGCGCAGGATGGCGTGGTTCGGCAGGCCGGCAAAGAGCGCCTCGATGGTGTCGAGCACGACGCGCCTGGCGCCGACGGAGTCAATCGCATGGGCGAGCCGGATGAAGAGCCCGTCGAGGTCGTATTGACCGGTCTCTTCAATCTCGCTGCGCTCGATGTAGACGTAATCGAGGACGAGCTTCTTTTGCGCGGCCAGCTTCTCCAGGTCAAAGCCGAGCGAGCGCACGTTGGCGATCAATTCCTCGGCATTCTCCTCAAACATCATGAACACGCCGGGCTCGCCGAATTCGGTCACGCCGCGCGCCAGGAATTCGACGGCGAGCAAGGTCTTGCCGGCGCCGGCGCTGCCGCTCACCAGCGTCGGACGACCGGCGGGCAGGCCGCCGCCGGTGATCTCGTCCAGTCCCGCAATGCCGGTTGGGGCTTTGGGAATCGACGACGGAGTAATTTGCTTTCTTGACTTTTTCATCCGTGACATCTCTTGATCTGACATGATGGGTTGATAGATTCATCCGCCCTGGCGCCAGCCGGGGGAGTGGCGGCGCGGCTGGGGCATCTCCCGTGCGTACTATAATCGTGACAACCTGCCATGCGGCTGTGGCCAATGACAGTTGCAGTATTCTAGCATAGCGATTTACCGAATCACTACCCACAGAGAAGCGCCGCGCAGCAGCGCGTGCCGAAATTGTCTTCACCTTTTGCGCGTGCTACGCTCTCCATTCTGACTTCAAATCAAGGACTGCTCAGTTATGGCCTATCAAGATCTGCGGGAGTTCATCTCGGCGCTCGACAAGCGCGGCCTGTTAAAGCGCATCCGCGCAGAGGTTGATCCTGAGTTAGAGATCACAGAGATCGCCGACCGCGTTTCGAAGCAAGGCGGCCCGGCGTTATTATTCGAAAACCCGCGCGGCTCGGAAATCCCCGTGCTGATCAACGCCCTCGGCAGCCGCGAGCGCATGCACCTGGCGCTCGGCGTCAAAGATTATAGCGAGATTGCCGGGCGCATTGTCGAGCTGACCGACGTGAAATCGCCTCAAGGGTTGATCGATAAGCTGAAGATGGTGCCGCGCCTCGCAGACCTCGGCAAGATGTTCCCGAAGCTGGTCAAAGACGGCCCCTGCAAAGAGCGCGTCTTGAAGGAGGGCGAGTTCTCGCTGCTGAACCTGCCGATCATCAAGTGCTGGCCCGAAGACGGCGGACGATTCATCACCATGCCGCTGGTCTTCACCAAAAACCCGCTAACGGGCCGCCGCAACTGCGGCATGTACCGCATGCAGGTTTATGACGAAAGCAGCACAGGCATGCACTGGCAGATTCACAAGCAGGGGGCGCAGCACTTACGCAACCTGAAACGGCAGGGCGGCGGGCGGCTCGAAGTCGGCGTCGCCATCGGCGCTGACCCGATCACCGTATTCTCGGCCATCATGCCGCTGCCGGACGACATTGACGAGATGATGGTTGCCGGCTTCTTGCGCGAGCGCCCGGTCGAGATGGTCAAGTGCGAAACGGTCGACGTCGAAGTGCCGGCGAATGCCGAGATTGTGCTTGAAGGCTATGTCGACACAGACGAGCGTCACACCGAAGGCCCGTTCGGCGATCACACAGGGTATTACACGCTGGAAGACGAGTTCCCGGTCTTTCACGTCACCTGCATCACGCACCGCAAGAAGCCGATCTATCAGACGACTATTGTCGGCAAGCCGCCGATGGAGGACTGCTGGATGGGTGAAGCCATCGAGCGGATTTTTCTGCCCTTGATGCAGCGGCAGTTTTCCGAAGTCGTTGATTACCACATGCCGTTTGCCGGCGTCTTCCATAACCTGATGATTGTATCGATCAAGAAGAACTACCCCGGCCACGCGCGCAAGATGATGAACGCCATCTGGTCGCTGCCGCAGGCGCAGTTCACCAAGTGCGTGGTGATCGTAGACGACGACACGGACGTGCGCGATTTGAATCAGGTGGCGTGGCGTGTGCTGAACAACATTGATCCGGAGCGCGACATTCAGTTCATGATCGGCCCCGTAGATCAGCTCGATCACGCGGCGCGGCTGCCGAATTACGGCTCAAAGATGGGCATAGACGGGACGCGCAAATGGAAAGGCGAAGGCTTTGCGCGCCCCTGGCCGAAAGAGCTTGACATGAGCGAAGAGGTCAAGCGCCGCATTGATCTGCTCTGGCCGAAACTCGGCCTGTGAGTCAGTAATTGAGTCGCAGTTTATGACTAATCAACCTTCACCAAGCAAAGGCTTATTTATTTTGCTGAAGCGTACCGGCGGTGGGATAGCCAGCGTCATTGGATTCGTAACGGCTGTCGTCGCTTTCATCAATCTAGCAGTTGGCAATAAGGGAATCGTGCCGATAATCCTGTTGGTCGTTGGCATTGGAACTATTGAAGTTGCACTTCTGTGGCCGATTTTAAGAGGGCTGAAGAACTACGGCACATTCACGCTCAAAACTAGAACGAGCGAGATCTGCCGCGCATGCATTGCCGCCTAGTTGCTGCTATGGTAAAGATTGAATGTCGCCGAAGTAACGCATTATAGCGGCGGAGGAATCAGCATGCATGAGATCAAGCTAGATATTCCTGACGAAGCGATGGCCGCGCTCAAGCTGTCGCCCGATGCGGTCGCCAGCGAGGTGCTGATGGCTGCCGCCGTCAAGCTGTACGAGTTGGGCCGGCTGTCGTCGGGCGCAGCCGCGGTGCTGGCCGGCGTGCCGCGAGCTTTTTTCTTGAGCCATCTGAGTGATTACGGCGTGGCGACGTTTCGATTGACCGAAGACGAATTGCAGGAGGATTTGGCGCGTGCCTGAGGTTATCTCGGACACCTCGCCCCTGCAATACCTCTTTCAAGCAAACTTGCTTGAGCTTTTACAGAAACTCTACGGGCAAATCACCATTCCCGAAGCCGTCCTTAATGAAATTACAGCGGGCCACACTCTGGGTATCCGTCTTCCCGATTTGACCGCGGTATCGTGGATACAGGTGCGACAGGTGCGCGATCCCGCTTCGCGTCCACTTGCGTCTGACCTCGGCGCGGGCGAGCGCGACGTACTGGCATTGGCGATTGAAACGGCTGATTCGCTGGTGCTGCTTGATGACGCGCTGGCGCGGCGGCACGCCAAGTTGTTAAAGATCGCCTTCACGGGAACGCTTGGCGTATTGTTAAAGGCGAAAGCTCAAAGGCATTTGCCTGCCATCACTCCGGTGATTGATGAGTTGGAAGCGTTAGGGTTTCGTCTTGATCCGTCCACTCGGATTGCAGTGCTGGAACTGGCGCGGGAGCTTTAAAGTGACGGCGACGCATGGACGTGTCGCTGTCGAAGCATGGGGGGCTATGATAAGCGCGATACCTACGCTGTGACTATGCCGCTTTCTTCGTCGCCTTCTGGCCGGGATGGTAGACGCTCTCGCTATGTGCTTTGATCTCTTCTAACGTAAACCACGCCGGCTTGAATTCGCGCTTCGAGTAGGGGTGGCCCTTGATCCATGTAATGCGGTGACGGCGCGTCATCTTATCACGTTTCCGCTTGCCAGATCGCGCCGAGCGCGCGCACCGCATTGCCGCCGAGAATGAGACGAATATCCGCGTCGCTGTGGCGGCGGCGGATGAGCCCCTCAGTCAAATCAAACACCCGCCTGGAGTGATTCAGCCCCTTGATGTTGATCGCCCCATCCGTGTCCTCGTGGTACTGATAGCGGGCAAAGTTAGGCTGACTCTTCGGGTCGAAGCCGCCGCCGATGGGGCTCGCGTTGCCGATGACATCCAGATCACTGCCGATTGCCACGTGCTCCACGCCGACGAGCTTGGCGACGTAGTCCACATGGTCGAGCACATGCTCTACAGTCACAGGCTCACGGTCGCGCACCATGAAGCGGATGAAGGAGATGCCCATCACGCCGCCGGTCTTTGCCATCTTCTGAATGGCTTCGTCGGTCTTGCAGCGCAGGTGTCCGGGCAGGAGCGCCCTGGCGTTGGCGTGCGTAAAGATCACCGGACGTTTGGCGGCGGCCAGGGCGTCGAGCGTCGTCTGGTCGCCACAATGCGACACGTCAACGGCCATGCCGACCTGCTGCATCCGCTCAAGGATGGACAGGCCGAAGACGCTCAAGCCCCCGTCACGCTGTTCGAGAAAGCCGCTGCCTATGCGGTTGTTGAAGTTATAGGTAAGCTGAGAAAGGCGCTGCCCCAGCCCGAAGAAAGTCTGCACATCGTTCGGCGAGCGGAAGTGCGCGGAGTCTTGGAACGTGAGCATCACGCCGGTTTTGCCGCTCGCCTTGGCCCGCGCGAAGTCTGACACGTCGTCGACGCGTGTGAGCCAGTCGCTGTAGGCCGCGAGAAAACCGTTCCAGTCGGCAAAGAAGCGGATGGCGCGCTCATAATCACCGGGGCCGTGACCCAAAGCGAACACCGTGATGCCCGACTCGCGGTAGCGCGCCGCGTCGGCTGCCGTGAAGCTGCCGGGGACAGTGAGCCACCGGTCACTCTTCGGCGGCCTGACTGAGTAATCTGCGAACTGGAACTGGTTGAGCAGATCGACGACCGTAGCCGATCCCACGAGATCAATCGCGCGAGCGGAATACTCGGCGGCTGCCTGGCCGAAGAGGCGAAAGCGACCGCGCAGCACCGCCGGCGCGGCGCATGCGCCCATAGCCAATGTTCGCAGTGCGGCGCGCCGCGTAACCCGCATTGCCGCTCCCACTACGCGGCCCTCTTCGCAGGCTTCACGCCGGGGTGGTAGACGCTCTCGCTGTGCGCTTTGATCTCCTGTAACGTGAACCACGCCGGCTTGAATTCGCGCTTCGAGTAGAGGCGGCCCTGATCCAGATAGTGCGGCGAGGCCGGATCGGCGCTCTCGCCAAACTGCAAGAGCGAGCGCGCTTGCACCTGCGGGCCGAACTCGACGACGCTCACAAACGAAGTGCCGGCGACGCCATAGCGGCGCTTCTGCCCCTTCTCAGGCCGCGTATAAAAGTTATTGACGACGCCGACCGGGCCGGGAGCGCCGGCAATCGGCAGGCTCGGCTTCGCGTCATCGAAGCTTTCCAGCTCGCCGCCCGATTGAATGCGCTGCAAGCGGTTGATCTCGCCCCAGGCGACGCGCCAAGTGCCCCAATCCTTCATCAGGCCGGCGGCGACCTCTTCGAGAGCGCGGACGCGCAGCCATTCGCCCTTGGGGTTCTGCGCACGCGACCTGAGATAGCGGTCGAACCATAGCGTGAACAAAGTCATCTGCGTCGATTCAAATGTCGAGACATGATCCCAGGCTTTCAGCTCGTTGACCGCTTCGCTCAGCCGTTCAGCCCGCGCCGCGTCGGCCTGCTTGAGCTTTTCCCACTCGGCGGCAATTTCAGGGATTTGCGTCTCGGCTTCCAGTATGCGCGTGTCAAAGGCCAGCCGCGCCCACTCGTCAAAGGTGAACTTTGCTTGCGAGCTGAGCAGGCGGCGCGAAATCTTCGCCCGCGCGTTGTCGCTCTCGCGCGTCATGTAGGCAGGGAAGTTCTCTTTCACCGGACTGCCTTCGCTGGTCGTCGTAAATGGCGTCTGGTTGCAGTTCTGCATGAAGCCCGACTTCGGGTTCAACAACTGCGGCAACTCGGCAAAGGAATGATAGCCCTGCCACTCGGTTTCAGGGTTGCTGCCATCCACGGGCTTCAGCCAGTCGAACTTCAGCGAGCGCCGCGGCACGGCGCCGTTGTAGACGTAAAAGATGTTGCCTTCGCGGTCGGCGTACATGGCGTTGAACATCGGCACGGCGGTGCGCGCCATCGCCGCTTGCCATTCTTTCAGCGAGCGCGATTTGCTCATCATGTACCACTCTTCGATCTGGCCGCCATCTTCGAGCCGCGCCAGCTTGAGCGTTAAGGGCTTGCCTTCGCGCACGGCGACCACCGGCCCGTGATGTGTCTTGCGAAATTTGAAGCTTCGAGTCTCGACGCCCTTGTCGGTCTTGACCTTGATCGTGTCCGCCCATTCGGTCGCCACGCGATAGCCATCGCCGTAGCGGTAAGCCAGCGGGTTCTTCTCGTCGTCAAATTTTTCGACATAGACATCGCTGATGTCCGGGTCGTTGACCGTGTGGCTCCAGCCGAGGAATTCATTGTGGCCAATGGTCGGGAAGCCCGAGCCGAAGAACGACGCGCCGCTCATGTTCCAGCCCTCGCCGCTGTGGACGTGGCCTTCGTACCATTGACCCGGGCCGAAGAACGGCTGATGCGGATTGATGAGCAGCATCGCGTGGCCGCTGGCGCTTTTCTGCGGCGTCACCGTCCACATATTCGAGCCGACTGCCGCTTCCATGCCATCGGCGCTCTCGTAGAGGTCTGAAATCTTAAAACCCAGCTGCCCATGCGAGCCGGCGGCATTGTCGCCGCCGGCTTCGCGCACGGCGCTCTTGATCTCTTCGACTCTCAAGCCCGACTTGCCGAAGATGAAGAGCTGATAGATGGCGAAGCGGTTGAAGGCGTACATGTGCCAGGGCTCGAAGTGCGTAATCAGGCGCGGCCTGGTTTCGGGGTGCGTCGCGAGGTAGTAGTTGAAGCCATCGGCGACCGCCTGACATAGCTCTTTCATGCGCGGACTGGAGCGCTCGTACTCGGCCTTGGCGAGTCGCGGAATCTCCAGCGCGTGGTTCAGCAGGTCGTCGGCTACGGTGCGCGGGCCATAGATTTCCGATGCGCGACCGAGCGAACGAATGTAGCTGTCTTCGATCTGCCAGAAATTGTCTTCGGCCTGGGCGAAGGCATAGCCGAAGACGCAACTCGCGTCGGTCGGCCCAAAGATGTGCGGTACGCCGTAGCTGTCACGATAAATCGTCACCGAGCGGGCGAGCCTTTCAACCTTGCCTCGGTCATCGGTTTTCCGGTCAGCGGGTGTGGCAAACTGTGCGGATGCCATGACGACTAGCGCGATTGTGAGCGACCTCAAAACGACGCGGGTGTGCATAATCAATTTCCTTTCTTCGGCCTATAGCTCGGGTCTGTCTGAGAGAAGATGTGCGGATTCTACATTCGCCATCGCGGCGGCGCAAGCAGTCTACAGACGGATGAATGAGAAATGATGAGTGATGAACTGCCGCAGGGCAGGCGGTGGCCTGAAGGCCGCCGTCAGCCTACGGCGCCCACCGTAATGGGACTTCGTCTGCTTAATTCGTCATTCATCATTCAACATTCATCATTTCCTGTGTTGCGCTGGCGCAGGGTTTCCGACTATTCTTCTGACGCATGGACTGGCAGGAGGTCGTCGAAGTCGCCACGCCATTCGAGTGGAGCGCTTCAAAATCGAAATCAAATCGAGATCAAATCGGTCCCGCCCCGCGAGGATAAAGTATGTCCGAAACGTTGCAAAGCCTTTTGCATAACCCGATTTTCCTCATCGCTGTCGTGGCCATCGTCCTTATCATCTTCTTCCTTATCATCTGGCTGGTCCTGCGCGCGCGGCCCGGCAAAGGCAAGAATGAAGCGGCGCTGCGCGCCGAGCTGGTCGAGATGGAGCGCGAGCACCAGTTTGCCGCCGCCGCCGAGCAGGTGCCGTATATGCGCGAGGCCGCCGCCGTCGCCCACGAAGCCGCGCAGGCATTCCGCGATTACCTCGGCCTGCCGTTGCTGGCGGTCTATGTGGGGCGCGAGAAAGACGAGCAGCTCAAGAACGTCTTGCCCGAAGAGACCGAAAACGGCCAACCCCCCGGCCTGCAAGCGTCGCTGCCCGAGGCGCTCAATGCCAACACCCTCGGCAATTTCTGGAAGCCGCAGCAGACCAAGCTCGGTTTCTTCACCGGCGAGCTGCCCGCCGCCACCTTTGTCACAGGCTCGCTTGCCGACGCTCAGCCGCCCGATGAAGCGGCCGTCGAAGGCGAGGCGGCGGCACGGGCGGATGGGACGATGACGCAGGCGACACTGGCGGCTGGTCTCGACATCGTCGTCTTTCCCTGGCGCGGGGCTTATGATTGGACGGGCACCTTTCTGGCGCAAGCCGCGCCGACGGTCACGCCCGAATCGCTGCAACGCCTGCGCGAGCCTGTGACTCGACTAGGCGACCGGCTGGCGGTTGCGCTTGAGTTCGAGCGCGAGCGCCAGGAACTGTTCGCCCTCGATGAGCGCGCCTCGCGCAGCGCAGCGTTTTCGCGCGCCGTGATTGCTTGCCTCGATCAGCCGTCGCCGCTCGCCGGCATCGCCCGCGAAGTCGCTCGGCTGCTGGGCGCAGAGAGCGCCGCGCTGTGGCGGATCGAGCCGGGCGCGGCAATGGTCAGAATGGTCGCGGCCTATGGGCTGAAGTCTGCCGAGTTCTTGCCGCTGCCCGTCGGCCAGGGCTTAGCCGGCAACATCGCTCAGACGGGCGAGCCGCTATCGTTAGAGAATGCGCCGGCAGACCCGCGCTGCATCTTTCCGCGCGAGGCGCGCGAGAGCGGCATTGTCGCTTACCTCGGCGTGCCTGTGGCGAGTGATGACCATGCGCTCGGCATCGTCGAAGTGCATAAGTCGCAGCCGCACCCGTGGAGCGAATCCGACCTGCGAAGCCTCAAATCGGCAGCCTCGATCATCTCCGAAATCATGAAAGGCGCAGAGCAGCGCGGCGACCGGCTGCGCGTCGAGAGCGCCTACATGGGATTATCAGAGGCGTTACACAACCTGCGCACGCCGGGCGAAGTGATGGAGGCCGTCGTCGAAGTACTGGGCCACGCGCTCGGTGTGTCGCGCGCCTTGATTGTGCCGCTCGACGACAAGAGCGATGCCATGCCTGTGCGCCATGAATTCGTGGCGCAGGGCGTGAAACCGGCTGCTGGAGTCACTTTCGCGTCGCCTGAGCTGACCCGGCTGGCGGCGCTTGCCGACGCCGAGCCGATGGCGATCAACGATTCGCGCCATGCCTCGCCGATGGGCAATGACCGCGCCAACGAGCTACAGGTCATGTCGGAAATGATCGTCCCGGTTCGCATCGCGGGGACGATGCGCGCCCTGCTCTACCTGCACCAGTGTGACCGTACGCGCGAATGGCAGCAGGACGAGATTGAATTCGCCGACCGCGTTGCCCGCCAGCTGGCGCTTTCTTTGACCAACGTGATGGCGCACGACAAGGCGCTGCGCGAAGTGCAGGGCGCGCGCGAAGAGGCGCTGCGCACGGGGGGCCAGGCCGCCGGGCGCATCCGTGAGTTGGAGCAGAAACTCGCAGATGCCGAGCGTGCCCTGAACGAGCTGCGCGCCGCTGACCAGCAAGGCCGTGGGCAGCTGGCGAAGGCTTCAGCCGCCGAGGCGAAAGCGCGCGCCGAAGCCGAGGTCATTCGCCGCACCGAAGCCGAAGCTCGCCAGGAACGCGACCGGCTGCGTAGTGAATTGGCGCGCGTCGAAGCCTCTTCGCAACAACTGCTCGACATCAACCGGCTGAAGAGCGAATTCATCGTCAACGCCGGCAACGAAATTGACGGCTCGCTACAGAGCGTGCTTGGACTTGCGGAGTTGCTGGAGCGCGGCAACTATGGGCCGCTGACCGCGGAGCAACATGATGCGGTCCGCGGCATCTATGCGGCGGCGCGGCGCATGAAGGGCGATGTAGACTGGCTGATCGAATATGGCGGCGCGCGCTCGCGGCGGCTCGAAGATGGGGCCGAGAAGCAAGGCTGAGCCGTTTGTCTGCCGGGTAACCATGTCGCGCAAGGCGGTTGGCATGTAGCGCAAGGCGCTAGATTCTTGTCCCCTGACAGCTGGCTGAAATCTGTGGTAGTGTCTGTTATCGAATTAATAAGACCATGTTGATGTTGTGTCCAATCTGTGCCGACGAGTATGCGGGCAGCCAGTCGCATTGCCCGGCGTGCGGCATTGGCCTGTTTCCGGTGACGATGAATGAACAGACGGCGGCAGAGTTGGAGGCAATCGAACGCCGCCCGGTCGAATACGTCGAGCTGTGCCGCCCGCGACTCTACCCGGTCGCCATGCTCATCAAGCAGTTGCTCGAACAACATGATGTCCGGGTCATCGTGCAGGGCGCGCATTCGCTATCGGTGATGCCGCATCTGGCGCTGCTCGGCGAGCTGCGCGTGCTGGTCGAAAGCGAGCGGCTCGACCTGGCGCAGCGCATCTACGCCGCCTATTTCGAGACGGGCGAGGATATGGACTTTTCGGCTGACGAATAAGGAGAAGCCGAAACCGGCAAGCTCTTTTAGAGCTTTTAAGAAATGAAAGGGCCGCGCCGATTTACGTCAGCGCGGCCCGAATTGCGTTCCGTCAATCACGCCTTAAGCTTTCTTGAACCGGGCGGCCAACCCGACGGCGACGCCGGTGGCGATGGCTAGCAGCAGCTCAAACAGGCCGATGATCTTTGCCGCTCGCCCTGTGAGTCGTAGATACTTCGCCGCTTCGGCGGCAATCAAAAAGCCGACGCTCCACACCAGCAGGGCTTTCTGTACGGCGGTCAGTTCTTTCATTGCTTCGCCTATCGCCTCGGCGAGCTATGCTCGGCCCCAACGGTTTGCGCCCGCGACAGCGGATTTCCTGAAACGCGCACCGGCACAGGGCCGCCGTACATGGTGATGACTTTCTTGATCGTCTCGTCCTGCGCGGCGCGGAACGAAGGCACAGAGCCGCCGCGGTTGTAGATCACGAAGAGCAGCGGCCCGCGCCCGCGCGTATAAGCGACGCCCGCCAGCGCGCTCACGCCCGACAACGTGCCTGTCTTGCCGACCACCGCCGCGCGATAGGTGTCCGTGAATCGCCTTTGCAGCGTCCCGGCATCGACGCCCGCCACCGGCAATAGCTGATCAATCGTCAGCCCTTTGCTGTCGAGGTAAGCCAACAGTTTGCGCAGGATGGTGATTGTGCTGCGCGGCGAGATGTAATTCGCGCCCAGCCCCGAAGGCGTGGCGAACTGCACTTCGTCGTCCCTGAACCCGACCTCCATCTTGAGAAAACGCTCGACAGCGTCCGGGCCGCCGACGAGATTGCCGATGACCGTCGCCATCCAGTTGTTCGAGAAGTCGTTCAAGCCTTTGAGCACGCGCAAGAGCGGCAGCGACGTATGCGTCGCCAGCGGCTTGAGCGGCGCGGTGTTAATCGTCTGACTGGTGATCGTCTGGCCGGTGATCTTTAGCGACGGCGGCGTGGCCATCTGAGCGGATGACAGCGGCTCGCCTTCGACGGCGCGCATGGCCAGGAAACGCGAGTAGGCGCTGTGGGCTGCCGGGGTCCAGCTATCTGACGAAAGGCAGCTGCGCAACGCCCTGGCCGAGGCTTCGAGCGAGGTCGAGAAGTTGAAATAGAAATGGCCGAGGACGTAGAAGTTGCCGTCAATTTCGCGAACGCCGGCGCGGTTGAGCTTGTCGGCGACCATCATGGCGTTCTCATAGAAGAAGGCCGGGTCGCCGCCGCCGACCACATAAAGCGAGCCGTGCAGAATGCCTGTCGCCGGGTCGAGCGCGCCGTCTGTGTAGAGCGCCGTGCGGAATTTGAAATCCGGCCCCAACCGCGAGATCGCCGTCAGCGAGGTGGCGACTTTGGTCACCGACGCCGGGTTGTAGAGCCTGTCGGCGTTATGCTCGGCCAGCACTTCGCCTTTCAGCGTGGTGACGATGAAGCCTTGATTGGCGGCGCTGATGCCGCGCATCGCCAGGCTGTCGGCATAAGCCTGGACCAGCGGGTTCGCCGGCGGCATCTGCGTGGCATCGCCAGGAACTTGATTGGCCGCCTGCGACGACGGATTGCCGAGCGCCTGGTTCAACGGGCTGGTTTTCGCGGTGTCCGGCATCGAAGCCGGCGCAGGCACAGCGTTGCCCATTGCCAGTTGCCGGTTGGATTGATTGCCGACGGCGGTCATTGTCGGCGTTGCGGACTGGCTCGCCGGTGTCGCGAGCGGCGCGGTCTGTTCCTTCGACCACTCCTGGCTCAGGTATTCATGGACGCGCGAGCCGTGCCCGCCGCCCACAGCCGCCACATTATGCCTTGCCCAGCGCGAGCCGCGATAGCGGCCACGTCCGCGCGCCAGTTTGCCCTGTCGTCCGCGCCCGCCGCGGGCCGAGAGGCGCTCCGACCTGCCGCCGCGGCGGCTGGCTTTGGCTTTGTGGCCCGACGCTTTGCTGGCTTTGCGCGAGCCGCCGCCGTGGCGCGAACCGCGCTTTACAGGCGCGGCCAGAGCAAGCGCGCCGATGAGGGTGATAATCAAAACAACGAGGAGAGTGCGGGAGGGAAGGACTCGTGATTTCATAAAGCGGAAACCCATCCTGTGCCTAAATGCTTGAACGTGACTGCGTCCGTATGGTCGAAGCGCCGAACGCCCTGATGACCGCCGTATCCGCTGGCGAAAATCCATCGGCTATCTTGACGAGACATCATGATGGTCTAACGGGGGCTAGGACCGAGCGTCCTTAAAAGGCGTTCCACGGTACAATAACATAGCTTGCAAGCAGATGCCACAGCTTAATAAAAACGCAATAAATTGAATGGCGGCGGCGCGGGCGCTGCCAACCAATTGCTGGCTGCGAAAATCTAATTGAATGCCGCGGCTTCCTCGTTTATGATGGACCCACCTGCGCGACCCATACTGGCTCGGTGGCCCCGAAGCCGGCGCAGGCCGAACGCCCTCAAGCGATTTTTAAGGTTGTACCAGCAGCGCGACCCTGGCCGCTGGCGGCAGGATTTCCAATAGATTTGGAAGGAGCAAAGACCCCTCAGTCTTTGGTGATTATGCGAAAAGTCTATCTATTCGGCGAAATCAACAATGAGCGCTCCGAGAAATTCATCGCTCAACTCCACGAATTGTTCGAGGAGTCGGGCGAGCCGATAACCATCTATATCAACTCATGCGGCGGCTCGGTCACAGACGCGCTGGCCATTTATGATGTGCTGCGCGCCGCGCCCTGCGCCATCCACATTGTTGGCCTCGGCAAAGTCCATTCGTCGGCCATCACCATCTTGCTGGCGGCGGACAGAGGGCGCCGCGCCAGCTATCCCAACACCGAGTTCATGTCGCACGACATCTCGTGGAAGAGCGACGGCCCGCGCGCCTTTCTCAAAGACCGCGTTGACCAGTTGGAGCGCACCGTCAAACAACTGCTGCGCATCTATACGCGCGACACAGAGGTTTCTGAAACGCAGGCGCGGCAGATGTTCTTCACAGACATGGCCGATCATTACTTCAGCGCCGAAGAGGCGATGGAGATGGGCTTCGTCTCCCAGGTCATTGCCGGCGAGGTCGCCGTCGGCGCGACCGTGGCCAATCTGCCGGTCGTCGAAACGCCCGCCCCGCAAGAAGAGAGCAGCGCCGTCAATTCATCGCAAGAGGCGTAGTCCGGCCCGAATTTTGTTTGGAAGTAGCGCAAGCTGTTAGCTTGCGCGAGTCTTTGCGCAAGCTAACAGCTTGCGCTACTTCTGACTGCCTGTCTCTCCAGACCTCGCTTGTAAAAAATTGCAATCAATTCATGCCAGGCTCACAGGGTAGCGGCGCGCTCGTTGCCCCGCGGTCGCTCTGTGTGATAACGTAGCCAGCGCTAAGGCCCGGCCAGCGACCAGGGAAGCTCAAAGCGCCACTCATTCGATTTTCGGTTGTGGTTTTCCTGGAGCCGGGAAATGGAGCGCATTCTGCGCCCACTGCAAACAGATTCGTAAAGAGTAACCGCGCATGAGCCCGCTGATCATTTTTCTGCTGATGGCGTTTGCCGCGCCACTTGCGACCCCCGCCGTTCAGTCGCCGCCTGTGGTGCTGCGCGGTCACATCGTTTGTCTCGACGCGGCGGGCAAGCGGTCGGGCGCATCGTCGGCGTGTGACGGCCCGGGCGCGCGCTTTGCGCTATCGGGAAGCGATGGGAAGCTACACGCTTTTTCGGCAGATGATGCCGCCACGGCGATGTTCACCGATTTGCGGGTGCGCCGGCGCGAGTTGCAGATTACGGCGCAAATGGCGGCTGACGATCAACTCGAAATCGTGCGCGTGCAATCAATCCGCGAAGGCAAGCTCTACGACATCTATTATTTTTGCGAGCTGTGCAACATACGGGCTTACGCCCCCGGCCTCTGCCCGTGCTGTCGCAATGAGATGGAACTGCGTGAAACGCCCGCGACCGATCAGTGATCGGGACGCGGCTTGCTCAATCAGGGAGGCAACCGATGCGTGATGATGATGACAAGGTCGTCGAGAAGGAAGGCATCTCGCGGCGAAACTTTCTTAAAGTATCGGGCATCTCTTTGACCGTGCCGCTGGTGCTTGGCCCGCGCATTGTGCGCGCCGGCGGCGCTGAGGTCAAAGTTTTTGGCCCCGGCAAAATCCCGGTCACGCTGACCGTCAACGGCAAGGCGTTTAAAACAGAAATCGAGCCGCGCGTCACCTTGCTCGAAGCTTTGCGCAATGACCTCGACCTGACCGGCGCCAAGCGCGTCTGCGACCGCGGCACGTGCGGCGCTTGCACGGTCATCGTTGATGGCAAGCCGGCTTACTCCTGCACCGTGCTGGCCATCGAAGCGCAGGGCCGCAGCATTACCACTGTTGAAGGCTTGATGCAGGGCGACAATCTGCACCCCATCCAGCAAGCGTTCATCGACAACGACGCGCAGCAGTGCGGCTTCTGCACACCCGGCTTCGTCGTCGCCTGCAAGGCGTTCTTAGACAAGCATCCCAACCCGACGCCCGAACAGATTCAGAAAGGGCTGGGCGGCAATCTCTGCCGCTGCGGCACCTACATGGGGATTCGCGCCGCGGTCATGCAGGCCGCCAATCAGCAGAAAGGGGGGCGACGCAATGGCTGAGTATAAATGGCCCGATGCTGACAAACGCACATTGATCGGCAAACGCATCTCGCGGGTTGACGGCCCGCAGAAGGTCTCAGGCCGGGCGAAGTATTCGTTCGATTACAACCCGAAGGGATTGCTCTTTGGCAAGATCGTTCGCTGCCCGCACGCCCACGCGCGTGTCACCAGCATTGACATGAGCGCCGCCGAAAAGATGCCCGGCGTCAAAGCCGTGCATATCGTCCAGCAGCCCGGCACCGAGCTGTTCTGGGCCGGCGCTTCGGTCGCCGCCGTCGCCGCCGTTGACGAAGCCACCGCCGAAGACGCGGCGCGCGCCGTCAAAGTCGTCTACGAGGTGCTGCCGCACCTTGTTGTTGATCGGGACCCGAAGACCGCAGGCGACAACGCCCGGCCTTCGGCGGCGCAGACCGTCGGCGATGCCGACAAAGCGTTTGCCGAAGCCGAGCTGACCGTCGAAGGCTTCTACGGCCTGCCGGTCATCACGCACTGCTGTCTTGAGCCGCACGGCTCGGTGATGGAATGGGAAGGCGAGCAGAACGTGCTGGCGCACCTTTCGACGCAAGCGGTGAGCGGCGCGCCGGGGCAAATCGCTCGCCCGCTTGAGATTCCTGCCGCCAACGTCCGCTGTGTGCAAGACCATATCGGCGGCGGCTTCGGCAGCAAGTTCAGTCCCGACGAGTGGGACATCACCGCCGCGCGGTTATCGAAGAAAGCCGGCAAGCCTGTGAAGATGTTCAACGAGCGCGACGCCGAGCTGATGGTTGCCGGCTCGCGCCCCTCGGCTTATGCGAAGGTGAAAATCGCTTTGAAGAAAGACGGCACGATCACCGGCTGGCAGTCGGAATCGTGGGCTTCGGGCGGTATGGGAAGCGGCGGCTCGCCGCCACTGCCCTACATCTTCAACGTTCCGAACCAGCGTAAGCAGCACACAGCCATCGTCAACAATGTCGGCAGCGCCCGCGCCTGGCGCGCACCCGGACACCCGCAGGGCTGCGCCATCACCATGACGGCGCTCGAAGACGCGGCGGCGGCGGTCAAGATGGACCCGGTCGATTTCTTCCTGAAGAACATGGACCTGGTCGGGGCCCGCGCCGCAGTCTACCGCGAAGAGCTTGGCATCGCCGCGGACCTCATCGGCTGGAAGAAGAACTGGCACGAGCGCGGCGACAAGACCGCCGGGCCGATCAAGCGCGGCATGGGGCTTTCGATTCACACCTGGGGCGGCCTCGGCCATCCGAGCGATTGCGACCTGACGATTCAGCCCGATGGCTCGATTGAAATGAAGATGGGCACGCAAGACCTCGGCACAGGCACGCGAACGGCGGTGATGATCATCGTCGCCGACACGCTCGGCGTGCCGCTCGAAGCCGTCAAGCTGCTGATCGGCGACAGCCGTTACCCTGTCTCTGGCGGGTCGGGCGGCTCGACGACCATCGGCGGCGTCTCGGCCTCGGCCCGCCGCGCCTCGCTCGATGCGCTGGATGGGCTGTTTGCGAAAGTCGCGCCGGCGCTGAACGCCGACCCGCAAGAACTGGAAGCCGTTGGCGGGCGCATTCAAGTCAAAGGCCAGCCCAACCGCGGCCTGTCTTGGCAGCAAGCCTGCCAGAAGCTCGGCGGCATGCCGCTCACCGTGCGCGGCAAGAATCCCGGCCCCGGCAGCTTGATCAATCAAGGCGTTGGCGGCGTGCAGATGGCCGACGTGTCGGTTGACATCGAAACCGGCATCGTCAAGATGAACCGCATGGTCGCCGTGCAGGATTGCGGCTTGATCATTGACCTGAAGACCGCCGAGAGCCAGGTCTACGGCGCGTTGATCATGGGCGTTGCTTACGCGCTTTACGAAGAGAAGATCATGGATCAGAAGCTCGGTCGGATGCTGAACCCCAACATGGAGTTTTATAAGCTGGCGGGGATTGGCGACATCGGCGACTTCAAGGTTCATATGATGACCGGCAAGGGCTACGACGAGCGCGGCGTCATCGGGTTAGGCGAGCCGCCGGTGATTTCGCCGGGCGCAGCCATCTCGAACGCCGTCGCCAACGCCATCGGCGTGCGCGTGCCGACGCTGCCGCTGACCCCTGACAAGATTCTGGCGGCGTTGGAACAGAAAGGAGGCCGAAAAGATGCGAGCATTTGAATACGCCAGCGCAACCACCAAAGAGCAGGCCGTCGGGCTGCTCGGCACCACCTGGGATGACGCCGCCGTGCTTGCCGGCGGGACCGATTTGATCTCGCTGATGAAAGACGATGTCGCGCAGCCGAAGCGGCTCGTCAATATCAAAGAGATCAAAGACCTGCACGGCGTCCGCTCAAGGTCGGACAAGACGCTCACCATCGGCGCATCAACCACGCTGCAAGAGTTGGTTGATGATGCGCAGGTGAGCGGCTATCGCGCCTTGGTGCAAGCCGCCGAAAGCATTGGCAGCCAGCAGGTCCGCGCGATGGCGACGGTCGGCGGTAACCTCTGCCAGCGCCCGCGCTGCTGGTATTACCGCGCGGGGTATGGCTTGCTGGCGAGAGACAGCAGCGGCGAGCCGCTCGTGCCGACCGGTGACAATCGCTATCACGCGATACTCGGCAATGACGGCCCGGCTTATTTCGTCAGCCCGTCGAGCCTCGCGGCGGCGTTGATCGTCTATGGCGCGAAGCTCGCGGTCTTCGGGCCGAAGGGCGCGCGCGAAGTGGCGGCGGAACAGTTCTACGTCATCCCGAAAGCCGAAGGCGACCGTGAACACGACTTGAAGCCTAACGAGATCGTCACGCACATCATGCTGCCGGCGGTGGCGGGCATGAGATCCGCGACCTATAAGGTGCACCAGAGAGAGGGGCTTGATTGGCCGCTGGCGACGGCGGCGGTCGCTCTGAAGATGGACGGCGACAAGGTGAGCGCGGCGCGCATCGTGCTGGGCCATGTCGCGCCGATCCCTTGGCGCTCGCCGGAGGCCGAGGCGGCGCTCATCGGCAAGGCGATCAGCGAAGCGACGGCCACGGCGGCGGGCGACGCGGCGGTCAGCAAGGCCAAAGCTCTAAGCGGCAACGGCTACAAAATCCAATTGGCGCGCGTCGCGGTCAAGCGCGCGATTCTCGATGCGGCGCAAGGAGGTGGCAAATGATCACCGAAGCCGAACGCTTCAACACGGAACACCCAGACCTCTGTCCATGCCTGAACTGGAAGGGAATGTTTATTCAGGTCGAGCATGACCCGACGGTGCCGCCCGCGACCAACGACACCTTCTGGTGCGTCTACACGCAGACCTGCATCGGCCCGGACGGCCAGCTCGCTGAGCCGATCACTTGCATCAATGGCGACCGCGCCTGCTACGGCACGGGACGCGTTTGATAGGAGGCAGGAGGCAGGAAGCAGGAAGCAGTCAAGAGAACATACGAATGGTCTTGACGGTCAGCAGCACGTAACGAAGAACAATCACTGCCTCCTGCTTCCTGCCTCCTGCTTCCTGGCTACTAACGAGTGGCTACTGCTATTCTTACAAGGCAGATAGCTCTCGGTTTCAACAGGAGTGGAAGGTATGCGAAGAATCATTGCTCTAGCTTCTCTGGTCGTTGCGATGCTGGCGCTTGCGACAAGCGGTCAGGCGCAGCACATCAGCGGCGATTATGTCGAAACGCGCAGCGCCGATGTCTGGACAGGGCCATGCGTCGCCAATGGCGAGGTCAACCTCAGCGGCGATCAGGCGATCCTTGCGTGGCGAGTCAACAAAGGCGAATGGAACGGCGTGGCGCTCGAAGGCTTGAGCGTTGTCGGCGTTGTCAAAGCCGGCGCGACGCTCGGCGATCAATACAACAATCCCTATCCGGCGAAAGCTGTGCTGATCGTTGACGAGAAAGCCACCGCCGAACAGCGCCAGGCATTGGTCGGAATGGCACAGGCGATGGCCGGCGAGCTGTTACAGAACGTCGTCCGCGTCGAGGTCGCGCCGATTCAATTACAGGTCAGCCACGACGGCGGCCACTATGACAAAGTCGCGTTGCGCGCCGGTCAGATGGCGGGCATCGAAACCCGCATGATCGGCAAAAAAGATCACCTCTGCGGCAATGAAGAGGTCTATTACCAGCCGCTGGTGAGCGTCACTCACGCCATGCCGGCAGTGGCCGAGCTGGACGAGTACCAGGGGCCGAGCCTCGGCGTTCGCTGGACGGTGCATGGCAAGCGCAGCGCTTTTGTCGGCAGCTTTGCGCGCTAATTGGTTGGCGACATACCCAAACGTCACGACAGGGGCAGGGAATCCGCGCTTGTCGTGACGTTGCCCTGTCAGGGTGATTCAAGGGCCGCTTTGGAGAATCGTTGATGTTGCGTAGAACACGGGGCCTTATTTTTTTAAGCTTACTGGTTTCTCTGACCGCGCTGGCGGCCGACGGCGGCAAGGTCGAGCGTATCGGCGGCTTCGGCGGCGAGAATGTTTCGGAAGCCTTGCGTAAGGCGCTCGACCCAAGCGGCTATAAGATCACGCTCGGTGATGGCAATCTGTTTTGTGAGGTCTGGTTTCGCGCCACGGTGCCTGCGGGCAAGACTGATGCGTCGGGCGCCGTCTACACCGCGCTGCCCGAAGGCGCATTCATCGGTGTGATCCGGTTTCCTAAGACGGCGAATGATTTTCGCGGCCAGTCCGTCCCCGCCGGTTCCTACACGCTCAGATACGCTGTGCACCCGACGGACGGCAATCACATGGGCATCTCGCCGATCCGCGATTTCCTGTTGCTCGTGCCAATCGCCGCGGACACCAACCCTGATGCGGTGCTCAAGTTTGAAGAACTTGCGAAATTGAGCGCCAAAGCCAGCGGCACCAATCACCCGGCGGTTTTGAGCCTGGTTTCACCCGAAGCCAGCGCCGCGCCCGCGGTCACCACAGACGAACACAATCACACGGTCTTTGCGGCGAAGCTCAAGATGGCGTCGGGCGAGCAGCCCATCGCCTTCGTTATCAAAGGGGTCGCCGAACAATAATCCCGCGCTCCGCGCGAAGGCAAAAGGCAAAAGGTAAAGGGCAAAAGTGAAGAGGGCCGGGCAAACCGATTTGAAAACGCCACGTCTGCTCTTGCTTTTTGCCTTTTGCCTTTTACCTTTTGCCTTTTGCCTTGCGGCGCAGCCGCCGGCCTTCGACTTCAAATTGCCGCTCGGCATCTCGCGTGACCTCTGGACCTACTTCATCCCCAAAGATAATCCGCTGACCGTCGAGAAGGTGGCACTGGGCCGCGCCCTCTTTTTCGACAAGCGATTGTCTGCCAACGGCACAGTCAGTTGCGCCACCTGTCATGCGCCCGAACGAGCCTTCACCGACGGCAGGCCCGTCGCCGAAGGGATTAATGGCAGACGTGGGACTCGCAATTCGCCGACTCTGCTGAATGCCATGTTCAACACCGGCCAGTTCTGGGACGGGCGCGCCGAATCGCTCGAAGCCCAGGCGCGGCTGCCGCTGGTCAACCCCGACGAGATGGGCAGTCAGACCGACGAGCAGATCATTGCGCGGCTCCGCGGTCAGCCGGATTATGTGCGGCAATTCGAGGGCGTCTTTGGCGGCGCGATTACCATGCAAGCCATCGCCAGGGCCATCGCCGCATACGAGCGCACGCTGGTCGCCGGCAACTCGCCCTTTGATCGCTTCCAGGCGGGCGAGCTCAATGCCCTGAGCAGCGCCGCGCGTAGCGGCCTGATTTTGTTTCGCGGCAAGGCTCGCTGTAATGTTTGCCACACGGTCAATAATGGCTTTGGCGCGTACCCGTTTCTGAGCGACGGCAACTATCGCAACACCGGCGTCGCGGCAACCGCCGCGGGGTTCGCTGCCCTAAGCCGCCGGGCCGCGCAGGTCGCCGGTGACTTCACGCCCGCCTTGCTCACGGAGATAGGCAAGCAGCCGGATGCGCCTCTGCTCGGCAGATTCCTGGTGAGCGGCAACACGCTCGACATCGGCGCTTTTCGCACGCCTTCATTGCGTAACGTCGAGCTGACCGCGCCTTACTTTCATGACGGCAGCGCCGCGACGCTCGCCGATGTCGTCAAGTTTTATGTCAAGGGCGGCAACGAGAACGCTTTCCGCGACTGGCAACTGGAAGCCGTGGATTTGAGCGAGGACGAGCAGCGCGACCTTGTGGAATTCCTCAAAGCCTTGACCAGCGACGAGGCCAGGCAGATGGTCTCAGCCGGGCCGAAATAGCACAGCAATCATCACACCCATTCAAACAAGAGGAGAAGAAAATGAAAACCATTCAGCGCGAGCTTACGTGTGCGCTGCTCTGCGCCTTCATGAGCGCGGCGGTTTTTGCGCAAGACGGCAGCGTCTGGTCAAGCAAGAAGTCGGGGTGGCAATTACTGAGCGCGCCGCAGCGACAAGAGGTCTTTGATTATGCGGAGAAGTATAAATCGTACCTGAAGGTCGCGCGCACGGCGTTGACCTCGACGCGCGAAGTCATCCGCCAGGCGCGCGCCGCCGGCTTTGCCGATTTTACCGAAGCCGCCCAGGTTAAACCCGGCGCGCGGCTGATCATCAATGGCCGCGACCGCGCTGTCATTCTCGCCGTCGTCGGCACCGAAGCCATCGCCAGCGGCTCGCGCCTGGTCGGCACGCATCACGACAGCCCGCACATTGACTTGAAAGCCCGTCCGCTGGTCGCTGCCCCCGGCGGCTTTGCTTTGTTCAAGACGGTCTACTATGGCGGCATTAAGAAATATCAATGGGCCAACGAGCCGCTCGCCCTGCTTGGCCGCATTGATACCCCTGACGGGCGCACGATAGATGTCAGCATCGGCCTCGCGCCCGGCGATCCGATCTTTGTGATTCCCGATAACGCGCCGCACTCGGACAGCGAATTGCGCAGCCGGACTTATACCGATGTCCTTGCCGGCGAAGAGCTGAACCCGGTCGCCGGCAGCATCCCCGGCGAAAACGGCTCGGTGGTCGGGGAGGTCATTCGCCAGATCAGCTCAAAGTACAACATCAAAGAGGAAGATTTCGTCAGCGCCGAGCTTCAGCTAGTGCCGACCGCGGAGCCGCGTGACGTCGGCATGGATCGAGGGCTGGTCGGCGCTTATGGCCAGGATGATCGGCTATCTTCGTACTGCGCCGCAACCGCCTTGATCGATTTGAAGGGGACGCCGCGCTACACCGCCCTGGCTTACCTGTCGAACTTTGAAGAGGTCGGCTCGATCAATAACACCGGCGCGGCCTCAGAGTTTTTGAATACGACCTATGCGCGGCTGATCGGCGCGCAGCGCGGCGCGGCCTACAACGATCTCGATCTGCGAACGGCGCGGCGCAACGCGCAAGTCGTATCTGCCGACACCAATGACGGCATCAACCCGATCTTCCCGTATACGCAGGAAGAGTCGAACGCGGCGCGATTGGGCTATGGCGTAGCTATTAAGATGTATGGGCGAGGCTTCAATGCCAACTCGGAGTTTACGGCGCGGATTCGCGGTGTGCTAGATCAAAACCAGATCCCCTGGCAGACGCAAACGCCGAGAGTGGAGGTTGGCGGCGGCGGCACGATTGGCGGCTTCATGTCGGCGCAGGACATGGAGGTGATCGACCTTGGCGTGCCGCTGCTATCAATGCACGCGACGTTCGAGATGTCGTCGAAGGTGGATGTCTGGAACTTCTATCGCTTCATGCTGGCATTTTATAAGAGCTAGAGCCGTTTCCAATCGCGTTTGCCATGCCGCGCAGGGCGGTTAGCTTGCGCGACCCCCGTTAATCGCCGAGCAGTTCACGAATGGTCGGCTCGATGGCCTGACGCATTTCCGCATCCGCGAGGGCGTACTTCAAGACCGTCTTCAGGTAATTGACCGGATCGCCGATGGTCAGCCATTCACCGTCCGTGACCGGCTGCGCGACGACGCGCCCACCGCGACGGATGTATGCGCGCACTGAATCGGTCAGCCACAGCTCGTTTGATTGGCCGAGGGGGATTTCGCTGAGAATGTGAATGACTTCGGTTGAGAGAAGGAAGCGTCCGAACATTGCGAGGTTCGACTTCGCTTCTTCGCGCGGCGGCTTCTCGATCACGTCTTTCATCTCGTTGATCGTGCTATCAGGCTTGAACTCGACGACGCCGTAGCGCACGACCTCTTCCCACGGAACTTGCTGCACGCCGGCGACCAGAGCGCCTGTGCGATTGTGTGTGTCAATCAACTGGCGCGCAAACGGCACCGCGGTCTTTAATATGTCGTCGCCGTAGGAGTAGATGAAGCCTTCGCCTTCGGGAAGGTGCCGGCGCGCCACAAGCAGCGGCGTGCCATTGCCATACGGCCCTTCCTGGGCTTCGAAGATAATCTCGACGCCCGCCAGCTTATCAGCAAAAGCATCGAACGCGGGGTACTTGCCGCGCGCCGGCGCGTGCGACAGATCATACTGACGGTGGAGCGGGTCGGGATTGGCGCCCGTGATGATGACGATCTTCTTGATGCCCGAATCGATGTACTCTTCAATGATAAGCTGAATCGCCGGTTTGTTGATTACCGGCACCAGCTCTTTGGGGTAACCCCGTGTGACCGGCAACATCCTCGTGCCTGAGCCCGCCGCTGCAATCACGCCGGTTTCTACTTTCATCGCTCGCTCTCCACTTGGTGCTTGGCCCACGTCGTGAAAGTAACACGCGCAGCGCGGCGCGCTCAAGCACGGCAATCAGAGCCGCGTCGAAGGCCGTCTGGCCTTCATCATCCGGTAGGCGTTGCGGGTGTCGCCGTAATAGTCTGCGAGCTGTTCGAGGATCATGTAGCCGTGACGTTCATAGAAGCCGCGCGCCCCGCTGTCGTCAACCGCGGTTTCAAGATAGATTTCCTCAGCGCCTTTCTCCCACAACCAGTTTTCAATGGCTTCCAGCAGCCGGCTGCCGACCCGTTGTCGCTGGCGGTGCGGCGCGACATCAATGCTGATGATGTGGCCGACGCGGCGCGGCGCGGCGCTGGCCGTGACGAAGCCGACGATCTCGCCCTCGTCCTCGGCAACCAGCGTCCGGCAGCGCCGCGCGCGCAAGTACGACCGAAGCTCGGAGTGGTCGTAGGCGACCTCTTCGCTAAACACAGCGTGGTCTATTTCGTAAAGCTTGTCGTAGTCGGCCTGCTGATAATCGCGGATCGTCAAGGCCGCCGGCCCCCCGTTTGAAGTGTCGCTTGCGACAGACTCTAAGCCCCGGCCATCTCGATCAGCAAGTGGTGGGCGCGGTCGTCTTCGCTGAGCTCTGGATGAAATGTCGCGGCCACGAGGTTGCCTTGCCGAACCATCACCGGCTCGCCCTTAAGCGTAGCGATAGTCGTAACCCCCTGGCCGACCTCAGTGATTTTCGGCGCGCGAATAAAAACCGCTTCGAGCGGCCCTCCCGGCAAACTGGTTTCGACCGCACTGATAAAGCTGTCAACCTGCCGGCCATAGGCATTGCGGGCAACCGCAATGTCCATCAGCCCAAGCGACGGCTGTGGCGGGTTGCTGACCTCGCGGGCCACCAGAATAGCCCCGGCGCAGGTCGCAAATATCGGCCTCGCCGAAGCGGCAAACGCCTTGATCGCTCCGCCCAGGTTTTCTTCCTCGATGAACTTGAGCATCGTCGTGCTCTCGCCGCCGGGGATGATTAACCCATCCATCTCGTCAAGGACGGCAGCGCGGCGCACTTCGACCGCCTCGACGCCGATGCGCCTGAGCATTCGCGCATGCGCCGCGAAGTCCCCTTGCAATGCCAGAACGCCAATCTTCATAGGTGACAAGTGACAAGTGACAAGTGACAAGATAGGCTGCGCCTATCAGAGATGGCCACGGTTCTGAATGACAAGGTCTTGTCACTTGTCACTTCCTCGCTACCAGCCGCGGGTTTGCAGCAAGTCGCTTTCGGCCATCTTAGACACGTCGAGGCCGCGCATGGCTTCGCCGAGTTCTTCGCTGGCTTCGAGGATGGCTTGCGGGTCGTTGAAGTGAACGGTCGCTTTGACAATGGCGCGAGCCCGCACCGCCGGGTCTGAGGATTTGAAGATTCCCGAACCGACGAAGACGGTCTCGGCCCCAAGCTGCATGCAGAGCGCCGCGTCAGCCGGCGTGGCGATGCCGCCGGCAGCGAAGTTCGGCACCGGCAGACGGCCTTCGCGCGCCACCATGCGGACAATTTCATATGGCGCGCCGAGTTGTTTGGCTTCCGTCATCATTTCTTCTTCGCCAAGCACGGTCAAGCGCCTGATCTGTGCGGTGATGGCGCGCAGGTGGCGCACCGCTTCGACGATATTGCCGGAGCCGGCCTCGCCTTTTGTGCGAATCATCGCCGCGCCTTCGCCGATGCGGCGCAGCGCTTCGCCGAGGTTGCGAGCGCCACAGACGAACGGCACTTTGAAGCGGTGCTTGTCAACGTGATGCTCTTCGTCGGCGGGCGTCAGCACTTCGCTCTCATCAATGAAATCAACGCCGAGGGCTTCGAGAACTTGCGCCTCGACGAAATGGCCAATGCGTACCTTGGCCATCACCGGGATCGAAACCGCGGCCATGATCTCGCGAATCTTCTTTGGCGAAGCCATGCGCGCCACGCCGCCTTCGGCGCGAATGTCTGCCGGCACACGCTCAAGCGCCATCACCGCGACCGCGCCGGCCTCCTGCGCAATCGTCGCTTGCGCGGCATCGGTGACGTCCATAATCACGCCGCCCTTCAACATCTCTGCAAGCCCTGTCTTCAAGCGAATCAAATTGTCGGTCATGATTCTTCACCCCCTGCTTAAACATTATTCCACGCGATGTGAACTGACGCCCAACAAACTCTGAGCCGACGGCTAGCTGAGTATGATTTCGCCGCGCCCGCTGATGACCACGCCGCCGCCGACGCGCACGCCGGCCACTTCATGGCTTGTCGGGTCAACGTCTACTTCGATGTGCAGCAGACTTGGGCGGTGCATCTCGAAGCCCTGCTCGCTCAGGATGCGCGTGACCGCCTCGGCCTCTATAACGGAGTGCTGCACAAGATAGTAGCCCAACGGGCCGTTGGCCGAGCCGGTCGCCGCGTCTTCGACCACGCCGGCAGCAGGCGCGAAGACGCGGCAGTGCACAGTCCCTGATGCCAGCTCGGTTTCGCGCGTGAAGGTCAACACGGTCTGCGCGCCCATCTGGTTGCTGATCCGCTCAAGCGCCCCTGTGTCCACTTTGATTCGGCGGACCGCGGCCAACGACGCGACCGGCACGACGATCACCGTGATGCCGTTATGAATCGCCTCGACCGGCAGCCCGGTTGATTCGATCTCAGCGGCATCGAGCGACAGGGCTCGCGCCAGCTCCGAAACATCGGCGAGCGTGCCTTTGACGGCGGGCAGCGGTTGAGTCATCACCGTGTGGCCGGCGCGTCCGTCCCGTATGGCGACTTCGACGGTGATCGGCCCGACGCCGGTTTCAAGGGTTACGGTGGTCGTCGGCTCTGACCATGATTTCATACGCTCGGCCACAACGACATTTCCGGTGCCGACTATTGGGTGGCCGGCGAAGGGCAATTCGGTTTCAGGCGTGAAGATGCGCACACGGTAATCGCCGCCGCTTTCCGGTGGCAGTAGGAAAGTGGTTTCGGAAAAGTGCATCTCGCGCGCCAGGTCCTGCATGGTTTCGCTGTCGAGCCCTGTCGCGTCGGTGAAGACCGCAAGCTGGTTACCGCCAAATTGCTTTTCCGTGAACACGTCAGCAATGACGAAACTTTTCTTCATGACATCCTCCGTTTCAAGACTCTACTGATGCGCCGGATGCCTTCTTCAATCATGTCCGGCTGCTGGTTCGAGAAGTTCAAGCGGATAAAATTCTGCCGCCGCTCGTTAGCAAAGAAGGCGTCGCCGGTGACGAACGCGACTTTCTCGATAAGCGCGTCTTCAAAGACTTCGCGCGCCCTGATCCGCTCAGGCAGTTCGACCCACAAGAAAAGACCGCCTTCGGGCCGCGTCCACTTCGTCCCGGCCGGGAAGTGCGCTTCGATGGCTCGTCGCATGGTCAAACATCGCTCGCCGTAGACCCGGCACAGGTTAGCGATGTGGCCATCGTAATCAAACGTTTCAAGCATGCGGGCGACGGCGCGCTGCTCGACGGTGCAGGTGTGCAGATCGGCGGCCTGCTTGGCGATGACGAGTTGCTGAATGATCTCGTTCGCCGCGGTCACCCAGCCGACGCGAATGCCGGGGCTGAGGGTTTTTGAAAACGTTGAAGCGCGAATCACCCATCCCTCTTTGTCATAAGCCGCCAGCGGCAGCGGGCGCGTGCCCATGTAGCGCAACTCGCTGTACGGGTCGTCTTCCAGAATCGGCACGCCGTAGCGTCGCGCCAACTCCACCAGATGCTCCCGGCGCTCGGCAGAAAGCGAGGTGCCCTTGGGGTTCGAGAATTCCGATACGACGTAAATCAGCTTGGGCCGCGAACCCATCAGCGCCGCTTCGACTTGATCCACCCGCATGCCATCGTCATCGCTTTCGACGGGCACAAAGCGCGCTTCAAAGCCGCTGAAAGATTGCAGCGCCGCGAGGTAGCAGGGGTTCTCGACAATCACTTCGTCGCCGGGATCGATGAAGACTTTGGCGACCAGATCAATCGCCTGCTGCGAGCCGGTCGTAACCATCACCCGGTCGGCGTCAGTTTGAATGCCACGCTCGGCAACGCGGCTGGCAATCCACTGGCGCAGCGAGCGCAAGCCTTCGGTCGTGCTGTACTGCATGGCCTGAGCGCCTTCTTCGGCAAAGACCTGGCGGTGGGCTTCGGCGATGGCCTCGACCGGGAAAAGTTCCGGCGCCGGCAAGCCGCCGGCAAACGAGATGATCTCCGGTTGCTCGGTGACTTTCAAAATCTCGCGGACTTCAGACACCAGCATGCGCGACATGCGGCGCGCGAAGCGATAGGTGCGGGGAATGGCTTCAGGCGTCGGCGCAAGTGACGCGGTGGATTCTTCGAGTGCGGCCAAGGGTAAGATCATCGCTGGCTCCCTTCTGATTTGACAAACTCATCTTTAGCAAACTCATCAACGGCGTTTCTTCGGCGCTTCCTGCTCATCGCTCGCCGGCTGGATATAAGTGCTCTCCTTGAACGACGACATCACGATGGTCGTCAGTGTGCGAGTGACGCCAGGGACAACGCGCACGGTTTCCGAGATCAGGCGGTCAAGCGTCTCGGTGTTCTCGGTTACGACCTTCAGCAGGTAAGAGTCGGTCCCGGTGACGCGATGGCATTCGAGCACGTCTTTGTGCTGAATCATGCGCCGCGAGAATTCTTTGTTGTACTTGGGGTGTTCGATGCGGACGCCGATGAAGGCGGTAATGTCTTTGCCGAGCTTACGGCTGTCAACTCGCGCCGCATAGCCGATGATGACGCCTTCCTGCTCCAGCTTGCGCAACCGTTCGGCAACGGCAGGCTGTGAGAGGCCAACGGAACTGGCGATCTCCGATTGCGTCATGCGCGCATTGCGCTGCAAGAGATCGAGGATTTTATAATCTATCGGATTTAGCATCCCGATTCCTATATATTCAAAGTATTCCTGCTCACGCGCTTAGGATATATCAATGTGGCAGGCGAGTCAATAAGTAAGGCGGCTTCACCCGGAACCATTATCGGCAGCGCGAAAGGCTGGCCGTGAAATCTTTTCCGAGCCGTTGACATCGCGGCGGGTGTCGCGCAATCTCTAGCCGGAGCCGGCTACATGAAAAAGACCACAAGGCTAATAAGCTGGAAGCTGACGATTGAGTATGATGGCACACGCTATTACGGGTGGCAGGAGCAGATAGGCGCAAGGACGGTAGCCGGCGAGGTGCGCCGCGCCGCCGAAACGTTTTTGGATCAGCCGGCAGACCTGCTCGGCGCAGGGCGCACTGATGCCGGCGTCCATGCCCTGGCGCAGGTGGCGCGGCTGCGCGCCGCGCGCCGTTTGAAGCCGCTTGAATTGCATCGGGGATTGAATGACCACTTGCCGCCGGATATCAATGTCCTGCGAGTTGAAGAAGCCACGAGTCACTTTGATCCGCGGCGTGACGCGAAGGCTCGCTACTACCTCTATCAAATCTCGACGCGGCGCACGGCATTTGCCAAGAAGTCAGTCTGGTGGGTTAAAGACAGGCTTGATGTCGAGGCGATGCAGCGTACAAGCGCGCTGCTGGTCGGGCGGCATGATTTCGCGCGCTTTTGTGACAAGCGCGCCGCCGAGCAATCGACCATCGTCGTTGTCGAGCGCGCCGAGCTTGGCGTTGAAGGCGACTTGATCCTCTTCCGCATCGGCGCGTCACATTTTTTGTGGAAGATGGTGCGGCGGATCACCGGCGCGCTCGTCGAAGTCGGGCGCGGGAAGTTAAGCGGCGACCAGTTCTTAGCCCTGCTTGATGGTCTTGCGTCAGATCGAAGGCCGCCGGTCTTTGACGCCGCCGCGCACACCGCGCCGCCTTCGGGGCTGTTTCTTGAGCGAGTCGTCTATCAAGGCGAACGGCCTCCAGGGGCGCTCGCGCCGGCCATTGCAGTCGGCCACGTGTGATGGATGAGGCTCGTTTATCGATAACCAAAGTCAATGACGCGCGGACTCGGTCTCCTTGGCCTTTTCGACCGCAGTCGTTGAGCGGGCGTTCTTCAGATGACGCCACACCCACCAGGCCGCGCCGGCGACCAGCAGAATGCCGATGACGAAGTCAAAGCGGTGGAACCATGCTTTCAGGGTCTCGTTCTTATCCCACTGCTCGCCGAGCTTTTGGCCGACATAAGCCAGTCCGAGGCACCAGGGCAGCGAGCCAAGAAAGGTGTAGAGGATGAAGCGGCTCATGTTCATGCGGGCCACGCCGGCAGGGAAGGCGATGAATGTCCGCACCACGGGCAGCAAGCGGCTGGCGAAGACGATGATCTCGCCATACTTCTGAAACCAGCGATCCGCCAGGTCGAGGTCGTGATGCGAGACCAGAATATAGCGGCCATACTTTTCGATCAGCGGGCGCCCGCCATACAGGCCGATGTAATAAGCGACTATCGAGCCGAGGACGCAGCCCAGCGCCCCTGCCACGCCGACCCCCCAGAGATTGAAACGGCCCGTGTAAACCAGGTAGCCCGAAAACGGCATGATGATTTCTGAGGGGAGCGGAATGCACGCAGACTCAATCGCCATTAACAAGACCACGCCCGCGTAGCCGAGCGACGAAATCACCGCCACAATAATGCCGGAAAGAAACTCAATAATCTTTGCGATCACACGATCTCCGTTGCTCAGGCTTGCCAGCCGTAGCGGCCAATCAGTTTCACGAACATACATTGTCCGTGGTTTTCGCGGACGATGCCTTGTTCGGTGCGGATGATGCGAATTAAAGTCTGTTGTTCCGTATCACCGATAGGAATGACCAGCCGCCCGCCGATGGCCAACTGCTGAACGAGCGGTTCGGGAACCTCGGGGCCGCCGGCGGCAACCAGGATGCCCTCGTAGGGGGCGTGCTCGCTCCAGCCTATGGTGCCGTCGAACCACTTCACAGTGGCGTTGTAACAGCCGAGCCGCCGGATGTTGGCCTGTGCGGTGCGCGCCAGGTCGCTGAGGCGCTCAAGCGCAAAGACGCGCCCGGCGACCGCCGACAGCACGGCGGTTTGATAGCCTGAGCCGGCGCCGATCTCTAGCACCGCCGAGTCTTGATTGACTTCGAGCAGCTCGGTCATGCGCGCCACCATGTAGGGCTGCGAGATAGTCTGCTCCTGGCCGATGGGCAGCGCGTGGTCGCCATAGGCTTGCGCTTCGAACGCTTCGGGAACAAACCAGTGGCGCGGGATTTCGGCCATCGCTTTCAACACGCGCTCGTCGCGGATGCCGCGCTGGCGCAGTAGCTCAACCATTTTCGAGCGGTGCGACGCGTAGAGACTGGCACTGTAAGAGTCGTTGCTTGGGCGATTTGATCTCATTGCGGTACGTTGCCGAGAACGGCTTCCCAGTCGCGTTCTTTGATTTGATCGAGGGCGCGGTAGTCGGTCATGTCTGTGCGCAGCGGCGTAATCGAAACCAGGCGGTGGCGCAAGGCTTCGTAATCCGTGCCTTGCTCTTCGTTCCAGGTCAGCGACTCTTCGCCAATCCAGTAATACTTGCGCTGGCGCGGGTCTGTGCCTTCAATGATGGTCGGGTGAATGATCTTTGTGCCTTGCCGGGTGAGGCGCACGCCTTGAACCGGGCCGGGCGGGATATTGACATTTAAGATCGTCCCCTGCGGCAAGCCATCGTTTAGCACGCGCTCGGCAAGTCCAGCCGCAAAGCGCGCCGCATGGCTGAAATCGAACTCGACGCGCTGCACCAGGCTGAAGGCGATGCCCGGCAGTCCGTACATCGTCGCTTCAAGCGCGCCGGCAACGGTTCCCGAATAGCTGACATCATCGCCGAGATTGCCGCCGCGATTGATCCCCGAAACGACAAGCTGTGGCGGCGCGGCTCTGAGGATATGATTCATCGCCAGGGTGACGCAATCGGTGGGCGTCCCGTCAACGGCGTAGTGCCGGTCATCAATCTGCTCGATGCGCAGCGGGCGCGTCAGCGTGAGCGAATGCGATGCCGCGCTCATCTCGTGCGCCGGCGCGACGACAAAGACCTCGCCGAGCGGTTGCAAGGCTTCGGCAAGCGCGATGATGCCTTTCGAATGAATGCCATCATCGTTCGTAACCAGTATTTTGGGCATATTAGAATTAGCTTGCTTCAGCAAAAAGCAAAAGCCTGAGACGCATCATCTGCGATTCTCAGGCCCTAAATTCAAGTCGGGACGACTGGATTCGAACCAGCGACCTCTTCCACCCCAAGGAAGCGCGCTACCGGGCTGCGCCACGTCCCGTTCTACAGTAAGCGATTTGCTTCAATGATCAGCGTTTGATGCTAGCATCGGCATTGAGCAAAGTCAACAAATCATCCAGGTCGCGTTTGATGACACGCAGGGCGCGATGGACTTGCGGCGGCAGCTCTTTGCCGGCCGCGCTGGGCGGTGTGGCAACCTCTGGATCGGGCGCTTCAGCCTGACGTGGGGCGGCCACCTCTTCATTGATAGATACGGTCGGGCTGGGTTCAATGGCTGCCGGCAATATCTCTTCCGGCTCTGTCACCGGCGATTCTTTTGAGGCGATTCGTGTGCGCGGCGAGCCGCGCATCTCGTCAGCCAGTTTCTTTTTCGCGCCGGCGATAGTGAACTTCTCTTCGTAAAGCAGATCGCGGATGCGCAGCACCATCTCGACATCTTTGCGGCGATAGACGCGTTGACCGGCGCGGTTTTTCTGCGGCGCCAGCATGGGAAATTCTGTCTCCCAGTAGCGCAAGACGTGCGGCTGCACCTTGATCAGCTCACAAACTTCGCCGATCTTGAAGAAGAGCTTTTCAGGAATTCTTGAGAGCGTGGTCATGCCGTTAGTCCACATTCTTCAACCTAGCCCGATATCGCTCGTCATCCGCATTAGTCGCCCAACGGCTGGTCTTTAGACCGAGCGCATCGAGCGCGAAGGTCGGAAGACGAGGGCGCGGCGCGCGGCTAGCTCGATGCGCTCGCCGGTGATCGGGTTGCGGCCCGGTCGCGGCTTGCGCGATACCACTTCCAGCGTGCCAAAGCCAACGATGTGAATACTTTCGCCTTCAACCAGGTGCTGCTTAATGAGATCGAAAACCATATCAACAAATCGCGCCGCATCGCGATTCGTCACGTTCCCGTGGCGCTCATAGACCATGTGTGCTAAATCGGCCTTTGTCATGCCCTGACCGTCCTTGCTCGTAGATCGAAGCACGCGGCCAGCGTCCACCAAGAACCTCGTTACTTCCAGCGGGTCTTGCCCTTTGCCAGCCTTATGTTATGCATTCCGAGTGCCACTGTCAATTCAAATGATGGGAGAAATCTACACAATGGCGCGAGTTAAGCCGTCAGAGCCAAAGCATTACCGTAACTTTCGCAAGCCGCTTGCCATGGCGGTCGGCTTACTCGTTTTCGTCGAGGTGAAAGAGGTCGTGTACCAGGCGCACAGCGCGGTCTGCGTCGCGGCTGCTGATCGCGCAACTGATGCGGATGTCGGAGGTCGAAATCATCTTGATGTTGATGCCTTCCTGGCCAAGCGCCGCAAAGGTGCGCGCTACGATGTCAGGCTGATCCATCAGGCTAGCGCCGACGATGCTCAACTTGGCGACGTCTTCGTCGGCCAGTACACCTTCGGCGCCGATGCTTGCGCTGATCTCGTCGAGCGCCTGGCGCGCCGCCGGCAGGTCGCCGCGCTTGACCGTAAAGGTGATGTCATTGACTGAGCGGTCTTCGTGAAAGGCTTGAATGATCATGTCGACGTTGATGCGCCGCCCGGCCAGCGCCGCGAAGATTTCGCCGGCGGTGCCGGGCCTGTCGGGAACTTTTAGAATCGCCAGCCGTGCTTGATCCTTGTCAACGGTGACGCCGCTGACGGGGCGATAAATCTCCATCTCGTCTGCTCCTCTCAGAATCGTGCCGGTGTGGTCGGGATCAAAGGTGTTGCGGACGCGCAGCGGCAAGCGATGTTTGCGCGCCAGCTCGACAGCGCGCGGGTGCAAGACTTGCGCGCCGACGCGGGCCATCTCCAGCATCTCTTCATAGGCAACCTCGTGCATCAAGCGCGCCGTCGGCACGATGTTCGGATCAGCGGTGTAGACGCCGCTGACATCCGTGTAGATGTCGCAAACCTCGGCCTTGAGCGCCGCCGCCAGCGCCACCGCCGTTGTGTCCGAGCCGCCGCGCCCTAGCGTCGTGATGTCGCCGGCTTCGGTGACGCCCTGAAAGCCGGCGGCGACGACCACATAACCTTGATCAAGAAAGTGGCGAATGCGCTCGGTCTTTATATCAACGATGCGCGCCGTCGTGTGAACGCTTTCGGTGATGATGCCGAGTTGCGCGCCTGTCAGCGACACAGCCTTGCAGCCCAGGTCATTCAGCGCCATCGCTACCAGGGCTATCGAAATCTGCTCACCGGTCGAAAGCAGCATGTCGTACTCGCGCTGATTCGAAGCAGCGGACACCTGGCGCGCCAGCTTGACCAGATAATCAGTCGTGTCGCCCATCGCCGAGACCACCACGACAACCGAGCTTTGCCCAGCCGCGTGCCTCACGATGCTGGCGACATTCTTGATGCGCGCCACCGATTTGACTGAGGTGCCACCGAACTTTTGAACGATCATGACAAAGCAGGAAGTCAGGAGTCAGGAGTCAGGAGTCAGGAGTCAGAAGACAGAATGAACAAGGAAGTCAGGGCTTCGCACCTCCGCGTTTATTCTGACTCCTGACTTCTTCCTATTCAAATACCCGCAAGAGGACGCCGACTTCGCGTGTGCTCGCCTGCGCCTCGATTTCACGAAGGGCGCGCATCAATTGCCGCTCGCGGGTGCGGTGCGTCAATAGCACGACGGTCGCCGCGCCGGTGCGGACGACGCCTCGTTGCAGGAAGCTATGCACGCTGACGCCGTGGCCGCCGAGCGCGTGGCCGATATTGCCGATGACGCCCGGCGTGTCTTCGGCTTCGAGACGGATGTAGAAACAGCCTTCGGCGTCGTCCACATTGCACAGCGGCGCTTCGCCCGCCGCGATGATCGGCTGAAAATAAGGAGCGAAGTCCGGCAGCCGCAAGGCGCTGGCGAGATTGATCAAGTCGCCGACCACGGCGCTCGCCGTCGGCATCTGGCCTGCACCGGGGCCGACCAGCATGACTTCGCCGACCGCGTGACCGCGGATGAAGATGGCGTTGTTGGCGCCTTCGACTGAGGCGAGCGGGTGATGCGCGGGAACCAGCATCGGGTGGGCGCGCACGTCGAGACAGCCGTCGCCGCGCCGCGCCAGCCCGATTAACTTGATGCGGTAGCCGAACTCGCGCGCCATCGCGATGTCTATGTCGCTGATGCGACTGATGCCCTGGCGGTAGACTTCATCTGTGTGAACGAATTTGCCGAAAGCCAGCGACGCGAGGATCGTAATTTTGTACGCTACGTCGAACGATTCGACATCGTTGGTCGGGTCGGCTTCAGCGTAGCCCAGCGCCTGTGCGTCGGCGAGCGCGTCGGCGAAAGTCTGCTCGCGTTCCTGCATCGCCGTCAGAATGAAATTCGTCGTGCCGTTGAGGATGCCGGCGACGCTCTGAATCTCGTTCGCCTGTAGGCCGCGCTGGATAGTGGAGATTAACGGGATGCCGCCGCCAACGGCAGCTTCAAATAGCACGGTGACATTGTGGCGGTGCGCCAGGTCGAAGATTTCCGAGCCGTGCTTAGCGATGACTTCCTTGTTGGCGGTGACGATGTGTTTACCCTGCGCGATAGCGTTGCGGATGACTTCGTAAGCCGGATTGGTGCCGCCCGCGACTTCGATGATGATCTCTAGCTCCGGGTCGTTGACGAGATCGAAGGGCTGCTCGGTGACGCGAATCGCCGACAGATCAACCGTGCGGGCTTTGGCTTTGTCGCGCACGGCGACCCATTTGACGCGAAAGCGCGGGTCGTTTTGCAGTAGTTTGATGACGCCTGTGCCAACGGTGCCGAGCCCGATGACCCCGACGCTAATTTTTGCCATTCGCCTACCTCTGCTTTGCCTCAGCTTCCCCGTAGTGGCGGCTAGGAGAGCGTAGCCGAAGGCCCTGGCTTTGCGCAACTGTTTCGATTTTGACAATGCCGGCGCGCGTGCCTAGAATGGACACTCATTCAGATGGTAAGGGGAAATCGCATTTCAAAAGTCATTACGCGCACAGGCGACGCCGGGCAGACGGCGCTTGTCGGCGGCGCGCGCGTCAGCAAAGCCAGCCCACGCGTTGACGCCTATGGCGAGGTTGACGAGCTGAACAGCCTGCTCGGCCTGGTGCGCGCGCGCCTCAACGATGCGCAGGTTGATGACGTTCTCAGGACGATTCAAAACGACCTCTTCACGCTTGGGGCCGACCTGGCCAGCCCGGCAGAGATCGAAGTGCCGCGCATCACCGAGGCGTATGTCGAAACGCTCGAAGCGGCTTCTGAAACATTTCTCGCCGAGCTTGAGCCGCTCAAAGAGTTCATCTTACCGGGCGGCAGCGAAGCCGGGGCCTCGCTGCATGTGGCGCGCGCGGTTGCGCGCCGAGCCGAGCGCCGCGTTGTCGCGCTCGCGGATCAGGAAGCTGTGAACGCGGCGGCCATCGTTTACTTGAACCGTCTGTCCGACCTGCTCTTCATTATGGCGCGAGCCGTCAATCACCGCGCCGGCGCTGCCGAGAAGATGACCGATTTCAGCAAAAGGACGAATGAAGCGGCGAGTGACAAGTGACAAGAGAGTTTGCTCCTTCTTGTCACCTGTCACTTGCCGCTTGTCACCTTCGCTATGAGTTGGTTTAAAAGAAAAGACAAGCCGAGATCGGTGGACCCGGGCGAAGAGAAGACCGTTCGCACGGAAGGGGTGTTCGTCAAATGCCCGGGCTGCGAGCAGATGCTTTTCAAGCGCGAGGTCGAAGAGAATCTCAACGTCTGCCCGAAATGCGATTACCATCACCGCATCAGCGCCGCCGAGCGCTTGCGCCTGACTTTTGATGACGAGCAGTGGACTGAGCTTGACACCGGACTGGCTTCGACCAATCCCTTGCGGTTCGTTGATACCAAGGGCTATTCCGAACGGCTCAAAGGGATGCAGAAGAAGACCGGCATGCTCGACGCCATTATCACGGCGCAGGGTAGAGTCGGCGGACACCCGGCGATCATCTGCTCGATGGCATTGGAATTCGTCGGCGGCTCGCTCGGCTCGGTCGTCGGCGAGAAGATCACGCGAGCAATTGAGTGCGCTGTGAAGACGTCCTCGGCGGTGGTCGTCTATTCGGCGTCGGGCGGCGCACGCATGCAGGAGGGGGCCATTTCGCTGATGCAGATGGCGAAGATTTCAGCGGCGCTGGCTCGCCTGGATGAAGCGGGCCTGCCCTACATCTCTGTGCTAACAGACCCGACGACCGGCGGCGTCACCGCCAGCTACGCGATGCTCGGCGACCTCAACATCGCCGAGCCGGGGGCGTTGATCGGCTTCGCCGGGCCGCGCGTCATCGAGCAGACCATTCGCCAGAAACTCCCCGAAGGCTTTCAGCGCTCCGAATTCCTGCTCGAACACGGCATGCTCGATGCCGTCGTCGAGCGCAAAGATCTGAAGCCGTTCATCGTCAACTCGCTCGCTTTCATGTCAAACAACGGGATGAAGTGAGGCGCCGCGCACCGCAGGCGGGTGATTATGGATTTCAAGCAGTCGGTCGCGTACCTCTACAGTCTCGGCCACGAAGTCCTCGCCGCGAAGTTCGGGCTTGACGGCATCCGCCTCCTGCTTGAGCGCGCGGGCCGTCCCGACCGCGTCTATCCCTCCGTCATCGTCGCCGGCACCAATGGCAAAGGCTCAGTGTCGGCCATGCTCGATTCCATCGCGCGCACGGCAGGCCGGCGCACCGCGCTCTACACGTCACCGCACCTCGTCCGCATCACCGAGCGTATTCGAGTCAACGGCCAGGAGATCGGCGAAGCTGATTTTGCGCGGCTCGCGACCAATGTTCGAGACGTAGCCGAAGCCCTGGTCGGCGAAGCGCGGCTGGCCAGCCCGCCTTCGTTCTTCGAGCAGGTAACGGCCATTGCGCTCTCTTACTTTGCCGAAACCGCCGTCGAGCTGGCCATTCTTGAAGTTGGACTCGGTGGCCGGCTCGATTCAACGAACGCGGTGGCGGCGGTGCTTGCGGTGGTGACGACGATTGATATGGACCATCAGCAGATTCTCGGCGACACGATCACGAAAATCGCCCAAGAGAAGGCCGCGGTCATCAAGCCGGGCGCGCGCGCCGTCATCGGCAGGCAACTATACGAAGCCGCGACCGGCGTGCTGATGCGGCGCTGTCTCGAAGCCAAAGTGTTACCGGCTTTCGCCAACGAGCCGCACAACCTCTCAAGCGGCGAGACAGGTCGCCTGGCCTTTGATTATGAGTCGTCAAAGTCGGTCTATAGCTCCGTGACGCTCGGGCTGCGCGGGCGTCACCAGGCCGACAACGCCGCCGCCGCCATCGAAGCCGCCGAGACATTGAACGAGCTGGGCTTTGATATCAGCCGCGAAGCGATTATTAAAGGGCTGCGCGCTACCACCTGGCCGGGACGCCTGGAGTGGATCGATGACCGCCCGGCGCTGCTGCTCGACGGCGCGCACAACGCCGGCGGCGCACGCGCCTTGCGGGTTTATTTGGATGAGTTCTGGCGTGGCGAGCTGACGCTGATTTTTGCGGCGATGAGCGACAAGGACATCCATGTGATGGCGCGGTCGTTGTTCCCGGCGGCGCGGACGGTTGTGTTGACACGCGTTGCCGACCCGCGCTCGGCGACCGGGGCGCGCATCGCGCAAGCGGCGCTCGCCGGCGCTAACAATGTCTTTTTCACCGAAACGCCTCAGCAGGCACTGTCGTGGGCGCGCTCGGTGACGCCGCCCGATGGGCTGATCTGTGTCGCCGGCTCGCTGCATCTGGTCGGCATGGTCAAGCGTCTGCTTGAAGAGGAAGATTCGCAGCGCCGCATGCTCGGCGAATATCGTGAACGCTAGAGTAATTCTCTGTGGCGCAATCTGTTAGATTGCGCTAGGCGCTGCGCAAGCTATCAGCTTGCGCCACTAAAACCATGACTCACGAGCTTGTCAAACGCGACTACAAGTACAGAGGCCGCATCCTTGATCTGTCGGTCGGGCGCTTCGTATCGGCGCGCAGCGGCGAAGTGGATATCGAAATCATCCATCACAACGGCGGCGCAGGGGCGCTGGCGGTCTATGATGACGGCACGGTGGCGCTGGTGCGCCAATGGCGCTACGCGCTCGGTCGTTATTCGCTGGAAATATCGGCGGGGCGCATCGAGCCGGGCCACTCGCCCGCCGAAACCGCCGAGCGCGAGCTTGAGGAAGAGATGGGCTTGCGCGCCCGCGAGTTCATCCCGCTCGCAGCCTTCCAGGTAGCGCCGGGCTATTGCGAAGAGCGCATCTGGGTTTACCTGGCGCGCGGCCTTGAGGCGTGCGCGCAGCGGCTCGATGATGATGAAGAGGTCGAGGTCTTGCGCATGCCATTTGCCGAGGCGCTGGCCAAAGTTCATTCGGGCGAGATTGACGACGCCAAGACGATCATCACCCTGCTGCTCGCGGCGCCGCACTGCGCCGGTGCCTGATTGCAGAGACTGTGGGCCAAAAGCTGAAAAAGATTCTGGTTTATCTCTGGGCGCCATTTGCCAACCTGCTGTGGTACACCCACACGGTGGTCATGGCGACGCTGTCGCTTTTGCTCTGGCCATTCGACCGGCGGGGGACGCTGCAACACTGGTGCGCGCGCTGGTGGTGTCGCCTGGTCGCCTATTCGATCTTTGCGCGCATCCGCGTGCATGGAGTGGAATACCTGCGGAACGACGAAGCCTACGTTTACATGGCCAATCATTCGAGCCTGATTGATACGCCGGCGCTGTTCGGCTACTTGCCATATCAATTCAAGATCATGGCGAAGAAAGAGCTGTTCTACGTGCCGTTCATGGGCTGGCACCTGTGGACGTCTGGAAACTTTCCGGTTGACCGCAGCGACGGGCGCAAGACCGCGCGCAGCCTGCGGCGCGTGATCGAAGGCGTCAAAGGCGGCAAGTCGCTGGCGGTCTTTCCCGAAGGCACACGAACGCCCGACGGCCACTTGCAAGACTTTAAGCCGGGCGCTTTCAAGATCGCCCTGCGCGCCGGCGTTCCCATCGTCCCCGTGACCATTCGCGGCACGTTCAGGTTATTGCCGAAGACGACGCTGGCCCCGCGCCCCGGCAGAGTGGATGTGATCATCGGCAAACCCATCGCAACCCGTGACTACAGCGAGAAGCAGATGGCGGAATTGATCGCGCGCGTCCGCGCGGCGATTCAAGAGAACCTTGAATCGCCCAGAGTCGCGCCCGCCGTGCCGACTCGCATAACAGAATCGCCGACGCGATAGCCGAAGGCTTTGTTGAAGCCGCAACTCTTGCCACTCGTTAGCCGTTCAAGTAGAGTCAAGGGGATTTTGGATTTTGGATTTTGGATTAGCAGATCAAAGCATCAAACGATCCTGTCTGTCCCTCAATCTAAAATCCAAAATCGCCGGCGCGAAGCGCCAAGCCATGAAAATCTAAAATCGTAAACCCCTATGAGCATGATCGAACCACCGCCGACCGCTACGCTGTGCCGCGCTTGCGGCGCGCCGCTGCCTCAATCAACGCAGTCGGGCGGCTTCTGCCCGCATTGCGGAGCCCCGCAGGCCGAAGCCGAGACGCCGGACGTGCAGCTTTATCCTCCGCCCGCCGATCAATTCCCGTTGACGCCGGTGGCTCAACCGACGGCGCTCGACCCCGACCATCCGCGCTGGGGCATCTGGACGGGCATCGGCGCATGGCTGTTCAGCATCGCCGCCTTGATCGTCGCGCAGCTCGCCGTCGTGATGGTGCTCTACGTCATTGATCAGCAGCGCGGCGTCTTCCCATCGCCAGTCGACAAGGAAGCGTTGCGCGCCTGGGCCATGACGCCGCATGTGCTGACGGCGAGCGTCTATTCGACGATTCTCGCTCACCTGCTGACCATCCTGTTCTGCTGGGCCGTGGTTACACGTCTGCGCTCGCAGCCTTTCCTGCCGAGCCTTGGGTGGAACTGGGCTGGCCGCTCGCCCTTATACTGGATACTGGTTGCTGTGGGGTTGTTTATCGGCATCAATCTGGCGAATGCCTTATTCGTCCGTATCCTGCCACAGAAGGAAACCGACTTCGATCAGTTGCTCAAATCCGGGCCGCAGGTGCGTATTGCCATCGCCATCCTCGCCAGTTTCAGCGCGCCGCTGGTTGAAGAGATTGTCTATCGAGGAGTGATCTTCGGGGCATTACGCAAACGCTTCAGCGCCACCGTGACTGTCGTCGTCGTGACGCTGCTCTTCGCGGGCGTTCACGTGCCGCAGTATTTTGGCGCGTGGGCGACGGTCGCCGGGCTGATTCTCTTGAGCCTGACTCTCACGGTCGTCCGCGCCCGGTCAAAGACGCTGTTGCCGTGCATCGTCATCCACTTCATCAACAACGCCGTCGCTTCGCTGATGATCATCCTCGGCAAGGATGTCTAGCGCCGGTCAGCGCAGCCAGGTATCTCGGTTCGCAAAATAGTCGGGCGAGCGGTCGGGATGGCGGCGGTGGAACTCCATATACCGGCGCAGAGCCTGCTCGTACCGCGCCTCGCTGCCGCGAATGGCGCGATGCGGAATGTCCTGGAGGTGGCGTTCGACCTTCTTGACATTGCGCAGCGAGAAACGCCAGTCGTAATTGCCCAGCTCATACAAACTCGCCACCGCATAGCCGGTGATCCGCCCCGAGCCGTCAATGTAAGCGTCGTAATAGCTCATCACCAGGTCGCGCACCGTGCGAAAGACCGGCTTTCGCCCGTGCAGGGCGATGTCGCGTGACCGGGCCACCGCGCCAAACTTGCCGCGCACTTGATAGAGAAAGAGGACGTGGTCGAGATGATCCCGCGATTCGATGCTGACCAGAAGCGGCGCGTAGCCATGCTGTTCGAGTATGGTCGCCGCGACCAGCGCGCCTTCCAGGCAATGAGCGCGGTTCTCGCGCAGCACGCGACGAAACGAAAAGCAGGTCGCGCCTTCCGGCTCGCGGTTGTAGGGGATGGTCTTCAGGTAACGCTGCACCTGAAGCGGCGTCCGGCAGCTTTCGATGAGACGCCACTCGTTGGCGGTGAACTGCCGGCGTTCGGGTGTCATCGCGTCGCTCATCACCAGCACTTGTAAAGCACGGCTTCGATGCCGTCGAGCGGCGTCGGAAACCTGCCGACCTCGTGGAATCGCAGCGGGTTGTTGCGGACGGCCGCCTCGATCATGCGCTCGACCGGCTTCACGTCTTCGGCGTGGTCGAGCCCTGAGCGGACGAGCAGGTAATCGCAATGATCGAGGCGGTCAGCCATCTCCGTCTCATCGCCAATCGATTCGATGGTCACCAGCGGCATGCCCGCGCGCTCAGGCACCATCGTCCGCGCTGACCACGCGCAGGCCGAAGAGTTCAGAAACGGACGATTGACGACGACGCCGAGCGTCGGCCAGACGAAGAGGTCTTCCTTGCCATAAGGCTGCTTCTCGGCCCGCTCGGTTTCGTGCGGATCGAGCGACAGGTACTTTTGCCGCAGCACCATCGGGCGCGTCATGGCGCGCACTGAAGGCGACGTTTCATCATAAGGGAATTCAGCGACCGTGCGGACGACTTCGGGGATGCCCCAGTCGTGCGCTTGCGGGCGGTGGTCGTAAACAAAGTAGTTGCGCCCAAATACCCACCAGCGAAAGTAAGGCGTGTCGACGTGTGTCCCCTGGCCGGCGGCTGGCCACTGCGCGTTGAAGAAACTGACCGCTGCCCACCCCACGATAAGAGCCACCAGAGCCAGTTTCAGGGCGAGCAGAGGTTTGCGCCATCGGAAGGTTGACGGCGGCGATTCGTCCGAGCGGGGCACGACGCGGCGATAGAATTCGCGCAGCCAGCAGACCGACAGCAGCGCCGCTGCCGGCAGCACAGGCACCGTGTAGCGCACGTCTTTGTTGGCGACCAGCGTGAACATGATGATGCCGCTCAACAGCCAGAGGTAGAGCATCAAGCTCTCGCGGCGGGCGCGTATCAGCGAGTAGATCAATCCGAGCCCAAAGAGGATGGCGAGCGGCATCTGCATCTGCGCGCTGATCAGCGTATGCCAGTAAAAGATCAGCGAGGTACAACTGAAGACCGGCGGCTCATTCTCGTCCAGCGCGCCGCGCTGGTTGATGCGGTAGATCGCAATCGCATCCTGCAAATGCGGGCCATACCAGACCGCAATGATGATGGCGATGATGGCCCCGGCCAGGAGCAAGTTGATGATTGCGCGGCGGTCACGCGTCATCAGAACTCGCAAGCCGACGTAAGCGCCAGGGAGGATGAAGAAGAAGCCAAAGGTCTGCTTGGCCCAGAAGCCCAGGCCGGCGGCGATAGCAAACCTCACGGCGTCAGCGCGCGATTCGAAGCGGTCAGCCTTGATTAGCAGCGCGAAAGTCAACGTGACATGCGCCAGCAGCGGGTAATCGAGAAACGCGTCGTGCAGCAGCCAGGCGTTGAAGTGATAGCTGACCGTCAGCACGCCCGCCACTAAGCCAATGGCTGCGCCGCCCGCGGGGCCGCCGTGGTTGTCGTAAAGCCTGCGGCCAATCCAATAGACCGAGCCGAGCAGCACGGCGAGCGACAGCAGGTTGATGGCGATGCCGCTCAAGCGCGACGCGCCGAAGATGAGAAAGAAGCCGGCGGTCACCAGGTGAACCAGCGGCGCGTAATAGTGCTTCGTCTGAAAAAATTCGCGGGCAAAGCCCCGCAAATCGAAGTGGCCGAGCGGACGGTAATAGTCGTAAGCCGCGCAGAGATGATGCGAAGGGTCCCACGACGGCGGCGTCTGATCCTTCAGCGTCCAGAGGACCGTAGACGTTGCGCAGACCAGAAAGACAACAGTGAGCAGCAGTTTATCGAGGTGAGGTTTAAGCTTGTCCACAACAGGCGATGATTATGGTGAACCGCCGTCAGCCGGTCAAGCAGACATGGCGTTTCCGGCGAAGACGGGCTCGCCGTGCGCCTTTCGCATCGCCTGACCCGCGCAATGTGAGCTATGAGAGCTGAGCTTTAATCACCTCGGCGAGCCTCGCGGCGGTGATGTCAAAGTGCGAGGCGTTCCAAACCTCGCGCCCGTCGCGCACCAGAATGGCTTGCGGCGACTCGTGCCTGACGTGCAGCCGCGCCGCCGTTTCGTTCGATGCGGCGCGCGCCGTCTGCACGGTGATCAGGTGATAGCTGACCCGCGGCTCGGCGTTTTCCAGATAGCTTTGAAACTCCCTGTAGGCGCGCGCGCTGATGGGACAGGTCAGGCTGTGCTTGAAGAGTAAGACGGGCCGCGCGCTTGATTCTTCAAGCGCCTGGTTCAGTTCGTCAATTGATTCAATCTGGTTCAGTATCTCTGTCATAATCGTCTCTTGCAGAATGGGTGAAGATTGAATTCTCTCAGCGCCACCGGCAGGCGGGCAAGGGCGATAGACAAACCTCGCCATTGCCCGTAAGATTCTTTGGGACTCAGGCCACGCGCACGCGATTTCAAAACATCCAACTCCGTGGGTCTGAGCCGTGGAGCAAAAGTTGTAGAGTTCCCGGCTGCTCGACGACCTGGCCACGCGGGCAACACACGCCGCCGAATTCAAGCTAACGGAGTTTCAATATGTGCCGCAAGTCGCTTCGGTCATTTCTCGCATCGCTGCTCATTTTGGCATTCGCCGTCTCGTTAATGCCGACGATTACCGCGAATGCCGGCCAGTCAACGCAGAAAGCGGGTTCGCAAACGCCGGCCAAAAAGCCTGAGCCGCCGCCGTTTGATCGTCCGCCGATGAAGGCCGACCCGGACACCTCATCCACTACAGACCGCAGCGAGCCGCCGGCTGCGCGTGATACGCGCACACCGCCTTCAACCCGCTCGTCGCGTTCAACCGATGCGCCACCTTCGTCAAGCTCGCGCTCGTCCGGCCCGCCCGTGCTGCAACGCCCGTCGGCCTCGGACAGTCGCACCGGCACGTCAAGGCAAGGCTCCACGGACCGCCAGGGGGATGATTCGGTTTTCAGCAATGATCCCGATTCATCGGGCCGCAACCGCGACCGGCGGCCAACCTTGCACCGCCCGTCCGACCCACAAGATGACCGGAGCGCGCCCGATTACCAGCAACAAAATGACCGGCGAAACAACCCGCCGCCTACCACCCAATCGGCTGACGACGGCCAGGATCAGGTCATCAAGCTGGAATCGACGCTGGTCAATATTCCGATTGTCGTCAGCGACCGCTCTGGCCGCTACATCCCGCGCTTGAACAAAGATGATTTCGTGCTTTACGAAGACGGCGTGCAGCAAGAGGTCGCTTCGTTCGGCAGCGAAGAGGTGCCGTTTAACGTCGCCCTCCTGCTCGATGTCAGTCCGAGCGTCGAAGGCAACATCGAAGGCATTCAGGATGCCGCGCTGGCTTTTGTGCGGCAACTGCGCCCGCAGGATCGCGTATTGGTGGCGTCGTTTGATCGCAACATCAACTTTCTGACTGATTTTACGAGCAACCGGCAAGAGCTTGAATGGGCGATTCGCCGTGTGCGAACGGGCTCAGGCACGAGCGTCTACGAAGCCGTATATGAAACCGTGGCGCGGCGGCTGCGCGGCATTGAAGGCCGCAAGGCGCTGATCCTGTTCTCTGATGGCGAAGACACGACCAGCCATCGCGTGGATTACGACGACGCCATCAATATCGTCACCGAGTCTGACGTGCTGGTTTATGGATTGCGCTATCCGGGGGCTGGCGGTGGCGGCGGCGGCTATGGCGGCTCGTGGCCACGCAATCCCTTCCCGCGTGGACCCTGGCCCGGCATTCAACTGCCGCTGCCTATCCCGTGGCCGCGCTCGCGCCGGAATGGGCCTTATGGTGGTGGCGGCGGTGGCAATGGCGGCGGGCGCCACTGGGGCGGCAAAGATTTCATGAAGGACATCACTGAAGCCGGCGGCGGGCCGGTCTTTGACGCGGAGCGCGTCAGCGACATGAGCGGCCTGGCGTCGCGCATCGCCGACGAGCTGCGCCACGTTTATGTGGTCAGCTACTACCCGAAGAATTCGCTGTCGAATGGCGGCTACCGCTCGATTCGCATCAGTGTCAAGAACCGCGACGACATCGCCGTGCGCCACCGCCGCGGATACAATGCTCGGGAGGTCGGATCGCCCTCGCACACGGAATAGCCGATAGGGGCCGGGAAGCAGGAAGCACGAGGCAGTCCCGTAGGGACGCGATGTTTATAGTTACAGAGATCGAACAGGACGTAGCCCCGTAGGAGCGCAATGTCGCGATTGCGCCCCTACGGGGCTTGAGTGTTTAAGCGCCTTGATGACTATAAACATCACGCTCCTAGCGGAGCTTAAAGATCGCCTGCCTCCTGCTTCCTGGCCCCAGACCCCCCGACCCCCGACCCCCGGCCCCTTTTCCTCCCTCACCTGAATGGGTGAGCGCACCTTTGATTGACTCCAATTCATGCCTGTCAGACAATCTTCGGTAGGCACCGTTTCGGTTCGCGTTCGTTGTGGACTTGTAGCAGCGACGATCAATTCGTCCTTCACTGTGCAGTATTGGAGGCAGTCTATGTTTAATCTAGCTCCCGCCCGGCAACGTCGAATGACTCTGGTTGTGGCGTTGCTCTGCTTGGCAATTCTCGTTATCAATCACCCATATGCCAGTGCCCAGGCAAGCGCGATGCGCATCGAATCTTTTGATTTTAACGCCGATGGCCTTGTGCGGATCGAGAATATGCGAGGCGCAATCCGCATCGAAGTATGGGAGATGCCGACGGTGCGCGTCGTTGCCGAAAAACGCTCGCCCGCCGGCTCTCCGCTCGACCCTAACGAATTACTGCTCATGGGCATACAAAACACGATCACGGTTCAATGCCGGCAAACGGCCCGCCCGGGCCGCATCGATCTGACGCTGACGGTGCCGCGTCGAAGCCAGGTGCAAGTCGTTGCCGGTGCGTGGCCAGTTGATATCAATGGCTCGCTCGCCGGCGCAGTGGTGCAGACGACGAGCGGCGCGATTGCGTATCGAATTCCGGCCAATGACGATGCGACCGTCTCCATGCGAACGGCACGCGGACTGGTGCGCTCGACCGCGCCGCTGATCGTTTCATCCCGCAGCGGCGCGCAGGCCATCGAAGGACGGCTCGGCAGCGGCAGCGCTCCGATCATCCTGAACAGCGAAGCGGGCAATATTACGATGACGCCCGGCGCGAACATCAGCGAAGCGGCAAAGGCGATGGACACCATGCGCCGTGCCAACGCGGCGAGCGATCAAGCCACCGCCAGGGCCAACACCGGCCAGCCTCCTTCTTTTACCAGGCCGCCGCAATCGCGCGGATCAGCCTCGCTCGGCGGCGCGTCAACGTCGCGTGATGCCAGTTCAGCGCGCGGCGGTGTGGACGTTGCGAGTGATGCCGATTGGTCTGCCGGGGCCCAGCCGGCAACGGGGAATATGAACGCGGCCAATGCGACGGGCGGCAGCGCGATGGCTGACTTCGCAGGGTCAGACAACGCCAGTGATTCGGTTGCCGAATACAAGGGCAGCAAATTCTCGCGGCCTGTGCAGCAAAGACAGACGAGCAGCGGCAGCAGCGGCCTGCGCGTTCGCATCATTCCTTCGGGCACGGCGCTCAAGCCTTCGCGTGACGCCGGCAATCCGATCTACTCACAGCCCAACGACCCCTTTGCGGCGCCGGCGGCGAATGATGACTTATCCACTGGCAGCGCACAGGGCCGCCCTTCAAACTATGACCTTCAGCGCGGCACCGCGCAGCGGCGCACCCCATTGCCTGAAGCACCGGACAACGAGCCACCGGCCATCGCTTCACGCGGCAACCACGCCGCAGAGCCTCCGGTGTTGCATCGCGCCAACGGTGACGATGCGCCGGTCAATGGCGCGTCACCGGCTGGCGCAACCAGCCCAACAAACGGCGACGAAGAAGCCATTGTGCTGAAATCGGCGCTGGTCAATCTGAATGTCTCGGTGACCAATCGTTCGGGGCAGGCGCTTTCGAGCCTGAAGAAAGAGGATTTCGGGATAGCCGAGAATGGCCAGGGACAGCGCATTGAATTCTTCGCCCCGCAAACCGCGCCCTTCAATCTGGTGCTGGTGCTAGACCTTTCCGGCTCGATCAAGGATAAGCTCGATGTGGTGAAGTCGGCGGCGCTCAAGTTTCTCGACGTGCTAGACGCAAATGATAAAGTGGCGGTCGTCACCTTCACGGACGAGATTCGCGTCATCTCGCAACTGACCGGCAACCGCGACGAGCTGCGGCGGCGCATCAAAGCGATCACCGAGTCAACGGGCGGCACGTCGTTCTATGAAGCGATGTGGTTCTCGCTGTTTGATACGCTGCGCGGCACGAAAGGACAACGCAACGCCATTGTCGTCATGACCGATGGCGTCGACAGTTCGCTCGACCGCTACAATCCGCTGCCGTCGCGCGTCTCGTTTGACCAGTTGGCGCGGCGGCTCGAAGAGACCGATGTGATGGTCTTCCCGGTCTACCTCGACACCGAGTACGAAGAAGTCTTCGAGCGCGGCAACTCGTCGAGCGAAGCCTACGCGGTGGCGCGCGATCAACTGCAACGCCTGTCCGAAGTGAGCGGCGGCCAGATGTTCAAAGCCGAGAAAGCCGGCGACCTGTCGGGCGTTTATAAGCAGGTGGCGGCGGCGATCCGCACGGTCTACAGCATCGGCTACTACCCGACGAACGCCGAGCGTGACGGCACTTTCCGCCGTGTGCGCGTGACGGTCAATCGCAATGACGCAGCAGTGCGAACGCGTCGCGGCTATTACGCAAAGTAGCACTGGCAAGGCGAACGAAACATGGAGACAGCGAGGCGCGGGGGTCTGCGGGTGCATCCTCCGCGCCTCGCTGTCTCCTTATCTCTGTAATGCCCAACTCAAACATACTCTGAATTAGGCAACACTCGATTATGTCACTACCGGACACTACCACAGCCAGTCGAGGCGACCTTAAATAATCCTTTGTAAATCAATTTACGATCAAACAGGCCAGCCATCACATTTTTGCGACCCGCTTTTGACCCGTTTTGCGCATGCACAGATGGGCCGGCAAGCGCCGACGCCTGCGGCCCGACGAAGCCACCGTCTGCGTGCGCAAACCGGCCCGCATTCCGCCTTGATGGGCAAAGCCGTGATGCGGCGTTCCATCATCGCGACCGGGCACGAAGTTGATTAAGAATGCTAACTCAAGCAAAGCGGATCGAAAGGAGTACCAAGATGGCCCGTAAACCACAGCGCAAGAGATTTCTAGTGATGTTGCTCAGCATAACCTTCTGGTTGTCGGCAGCATCGAACTTCTGGTTATCGCCAACGGCGGCGCAATCAGGCATTCCCACCCAGTTCATTGCTAAGATGTATACCGAGGCACTGGGCCGAACGCCTGACGCCAGCGGCTATCAAGCCGCCGTCAATTTCTTCACGCAAAACGGCTGCAACGCCAGCCGCCTGAAGACCTGGGGCCGGGGCGTTTATCTTTCAGCCGAGTACAACAACCTGGGCTACGACAACGCCGCGAAAGTCCTGACCCTCTACCGAGGCATCCTGAACCGCGAGCCGGATCAAGCCGGCTTCGATCATTTCTATAATCAATTGAACTCCGGCGTGAGCCTGGCGACGGTGGTCGATGCCATGTTCAACAGCGGCGAGTTTCAAGGTCTGGTGCCGCAGATCTGCGGCGGCGGGACGACGCCCGACAGGTTTTCCTACGGCTTCGGCTCGAACTATGCGCTCAAGATTCCCACCACCGGCAGCGGCGTCAAGGTAGACACGAACAGACAGCTACAGCCGATCATCGACTCTACCCCGGCGGGCGGCACAGTCTGGTTGGCGCAGAAAGCGGTCGTGCGCCTGCTTGAACCACTGCACATTAAAGAGGGCGTGACCCTGAGCACGACCGGCGGGCCTTCCCACAACCACTATGCCTTGATGGCGCGGCTGGTGCGGGATACGCATTTCTCTTCTACTACCTGCCCGCCCGAGAATAAGGGCTGCCCGGCGGTGATCCTGCATAGCGGCGCCAAGCTCAAGGCCGTGTGGGTTGATGGCCAGCGCGGCGTTGTCGGCTTTGATCAGAATCATATCAACGACATCAACGTCGCGTTGCTGCCGGGAGCGGGATCGCAGGTCTCTGATTGCCTGCTGTCGAATACGGCGGGCTGGACCAACCTACAGGTGTACGGTAGCGGCGAGTTGCCACACAAGCCTTGCAGCAACATCAGCATCGTACACAATCTGGTCACGGCCTACTCCAGCAGCCATTATTCGCCTGACCCAGCAACGATCACCCCCTGGGCAGACGGGCTGAGCTGTGCGTGCGAAAGCACGCTCATTCAAGAGAACGAAGTCGTTGACGCGACGGATGTAGGGATCATCATCTACCGGTCGACGCCGGCGACACAGAAATCGCTCGTCCGCAACAACCGGGTGTTTAGCGCCGGCAACTCGGCGTACGCGGCCTACGCCGCAGACCCCCTGAAGGTGATGACCAGTGAGCCGACGGTGGACCGCTACTTCAGCGGCTCGATGGTGCAAAATAATCTCCTGTGGACCGGGCCGAACTCGCACTTCGACATCGCCCTGGCGGTCGGCAGCCGCGCCTGGTTCGGGGATTCCAGCCTCAACCCAGACCCGTCAGCCCTAGGCCACGGGGCAACCTTCTCAGGCAACACGACGGGGAGTCTCAGCGCGCGCGTGGGGAGCGGGATCGGTGTGTGCGGGATGAAAGAGGCGACGGTGCAGAGCAACGTCCTGACGGTCAGCCTGATTCCCTATGACTGCCCGCGCTACAACGTGTGGGCCTGCTCCGGTTACTCCTCGGGCAGCATTCAGGCTTACACGCAGGTGAGCCTGCCGAAACATTGCATCGGTCACCCGGGCACTGGTCAAAAGTAATTCTTGAATAACTATAGGGATATCAACCGCCAAGACGCCAAGGACGCCAAGAAAAGCTCTGTGTTCTCTTGGCGGTCTTGGCGTCTTGGCGGTTTAAGTCCGGAGAATGAATAGACCCTGACCGCCAATCGCTTTCGCTTGACGCGGCCCCCCCTGCACGTATAATCATTCGTTTAACCCGAAGGCGCTGCTGCCGACATGTTTTCATGAAGGACTTCCGCATACTGCTTAAACAGGTCAGGCCCTACGCAGGGCTTTTTGCTCTCGCCTTCATCCTGATGACGCTGGTCGGCGTGTTCGAGGCAGGGCGCACAGCGCTACTAAAATCAATCATCGATATTCTCTCCGGCAGTCAACAAGTGGCCGGCAGCGGGCTTGCCGCAAGCCTTGACGTGAGCCGTTACCTGCCGCCGGGCACCAATGCGCTGCCGCTGATCGCCGCCTTGCTTGTCCTTTTCACAGTGATTCGCGGCAGCTCGGAATACCTCTCAAACGTGCTGATGTGGCGCATCGGCGTCGGCGCGGTGGTTGACCTCAGGCAGCGCCTTTACAATCACATCCTCGTCCAATCGAGCGAATTCTTTACCGAGCATCCAACCAATACGCTGACGACGCACATTATCAGCGACGCCGAGAAAGTCCAGGTAGCCGTTTCGTCTTTGCTCGCCGATCTGCTGCGTGAAGGCTTGACCTTCATCGCGCTGTTCACGCTGGTCTTCATCCTCAACTGGCGACTGACGCTCGCCGTGCTGTTGGTCGGGCCGCTGATTTATGGGCTGACGGTGAGGTTTGGCCGCCGCTTGCGCCACATCGCCCACTCGACGCAAGAGGGAACCGAAGAGGTGTTGGACCTCGCGCAAGAGACCATCTCTGGCCACCGCATCGTCAAAGCCTTCGGCATGGAAGGATTCGAGCGGCGACGGTTTGGGGCGGCGCTGGTGCAGCTGGCGCGGACACAGGTGCGGGCGGCGCGTGTCGTCTACCTGTCGTCGCCGATTCTCGAACTGCTCGGCGTAGTGGTTGCCGCGGCTTTCCTGCTCTACGCGCAGCGCCTGACGGCTTCGGGGTTGATGACCATCGGCACCTTCGCGGCCTACATCGTCGCGATGTTGCAGATGTACGATCCACTGCGCAAGCTCTCGCGCATTCAGAACTACTTTCAACAATCGTTCGCGGCGACGACGCGCATCTACAAGCTGCTCGACACGCACACAGAGATCGCGGATCGGGCCAGCGCCGTCGAGCTTAAACCCTTGAGCGACCGCATCGAGTTCCGTGACGTGTCGTTTAAGTATGGCGACTCGACAGACTGGACGATTCGTGATGTCAATCTCAATGTGCGGCGCGGCGAAGTCGTCGCCCTGGTCGGGCTGTCGGGCGCGGGCAAGACGACGCTGACGAATTTGCTGATGCGCTTTTATGACGCGAGCCGCGGCGAGATCACGGTTGATGGTGTCAACATCTGCGAGGCGCGACTGGCTTCGCTTCGCGCGCAGTTGGCGCTGGTGACACAAGAGGTCATCCTCTTCAACGACACGATTCAAAGTAACATTGCTTACGGGCGGCCTGATGTCGGCCAGCAAGAGATCGAGCGCGCGGCTCGCGCCGCTTACGCGCACGACTTTATAATGGAACGTGGCGGCTATGACACGGTCATCGGCGAGCGCGGCGTCAAGCTGTCAGGCGGCGAGCGCCAGCGGCTGGCGATTGCGCGGGCGCTGCTCAAGGACGCGCCGATTCTAATCCTCGACGAAGCGACCTCGGCACTCGACACGCAATCCGAACGCCTGGTCCAGCAAGCTCTGGCAAACCTCATGCGCGGACGGACGACGGTAGTCATCGCTCACCGGCTGACGACGATTCATCGCGCCGACAAGATCGTCGTGCTGCATCGCGGACAGGTCGCCGACAGCGGCACGCACAGCGAGTTGATGTCGCGCGGCGGCATCTACCGCGAGCTTTACGAATTGCAATTCTCCGACGAGCTGGTCGCGGAGGATGAAGGGAGGCTGGTCAGTAGCTAGACATCGCAGGTCGGAGCGGCGCGGTGCGATTGCCAGGCACCTGTGCCCGATTCTGACCGGTGACCTCTGGCGGCTGGCTTATGGCTTATGATCAAAAGCATGACAGGGTTCGGGCAGGGAAGCGCCGAGGGCACCAACTTCAAGGTGCGCGTTGACATTCGCTCGGTCAACAACCGCTTTCTCGATGTTCACGCGCGCTTGCCGCAGGAGTTCGCCAGTTTGGAATTGACAATCAAGAAGCAGGTGCAGGCGTCGCTGCATCGCGGGCGCATTGACCTGACCATGGCAGTCGAGCAGATGAAAGAGGCGACCTTCCAGATCAACCGGCCGCTGGTCGCCGGCTATCTTTCGGCGCTCAGCGAGATGAAGCAGGAGTTCGGGCTTGAAGGCGATCCGTCGCTCGAATTGATCGCCAAGCTGCCCGGCGCATTGCAGGTGTCGCAGGACAGCAGCCAGCTCGACGAAGCCGTGGCGGCGGGCGTCGTCGCCGCGGTCTCGCAGGCGCTGGTCGCATTGTCGGAGATGCGTCTGGTCGAGGGCCAGGAGCTGGCCGCCGAGCTGCAATCGCGACTCGACATGATTTCCAGTCAACTGCCGACGATTGAATCGGAAGCGGCGCGCTTGCCGGGCATCTATCGCGAGCGCTTGCAAAAACGTTTGGCGGAATTGCGGAACGGTGCGCAGGTAGATGAAACGCGGCTGGCGCAGGAAGCCATTCTGCTGGCCGACCGCTCGGACATCAGCGAAGAAATCGCTCGACTCAAGAGCCACCTCGTGCAGATGCGCGACCTGTTGCGCGCCGATGAAGAGGTCGGCAAGCGCATCGATTTTATCCTTCAGGAGATGAATCGCGAGGCGAATACGATTCTCTCGAAGGCCAGCGACATCGCCATCAGCGACGCTGCGATCATCATCAAAACCGAAGTCGAGAAGATGCGGGAGCAGGGCCAGAATGTCGAGTGAGGTCGAGGCCATCGAAGGAGCGGTGGCCGAAACGACGAAGAAGAGGTCGCGGCGGCGCGGCTATATGCCGGAGCGCGGCACGCTGATCGTTGTCTCGGCGCCGTCGGGCGCGGGCAAATCGTCGCTCGTCGAGCGCGCCATGCAGCGGCTCGGACGCTTGCGCTATTCAATCTCCTACACGACGCGGCAACCGCGCGGCCAGGAGCGCGACGGCGTGGATTATGTCTTTGTCGACGAGGCGACTTTTCTGGAGATGCGCGAGCGCGGCGAGTTCATCGAATCGGCCTCGGTGCATGGCTACTACTACGGCACGCACCGGGCGACGATTGAGCAGTTGCTTGCCGATGGCAACGACGTGCTGATGGACATAGACGTGCAGGGCGCGGCGCAGATGTGCGAGCGCATGCCGGAAGCGGTAACCGTCTTCATCCTGCCGCCGTCTAAGAAAGTGTTGGAGGCGCGGCTGCGGCGGCGCAATCTGAACGCGCCTGACGATCTGGCGCGGCGGTTGGCAAATGCGACCGCCGAGGTGAAGCTTTACGAGCAATTCAATTACGTCATCATCAATGATGATCGCGACCGCGCCTTCGGGGCGCTGAAGGCGATCATCGTCGCCGAGCGCCGCCGCCCGATGCGACAGAGGAATAAGATAAAATCGATACTGGATACTTTTGGAGGTGAATAAGAAAATGGCTGACAGCGAAGAAGAAAAGGATTGGACGACAGAGATAGACAGCAAATACCGGCTCGTTCTGCTGGCGGCGCGACGCAGCAAACAGATTCAGAAAGGCGCCAGGCCGCGCCTTCATTCCGCCGCGCGCAAACCGACGCGTATCGCGCTCGACGAGGTCGAGCATGGGCTTGTGCCTTACCAGCCCATTGTAAAACCGAGCAAGACTGAAGAGTGAGAAGTCCGCCGGGCCGTCGGGCCCATCGGCATCGGCTCGGTGGGCTCGACCGGCTCGCTGGATTTGATCGACTAGGCAAACTCGCTAGACTTCCCTGAGGGGCGAAGAGATGCGCGTTGTCCTCGGAGTGACCGGCTGTATCGCGGCTTACAAAGCCGTCGAGGTGTTGCGCGGCTTGCAGAAAGGCGGCGCTGACGTGCAGGTGGTGATGACCCGGCACGCCACTGAATTTGTCGGCAAGCTCACCTTTCAAGCCATCTCCGGTCACGAAGTCATCACCGAGATGTTCGCGCCGACCGCCGACCCGGAGATCAAGCACATCCAGGTCGCGCAAACGGCTGACCTGTTGCTGGTCGCCCCGGCGACGGCTAACCTGCTGGCGAAGTTTGCCAACGGCATCGCCGACGATTTTCTGACGACGCTCTATATTTCGACAACCGCGCCGGTGATGGTCGCGCCGGCGATGAATGTTGAGATGTGGGCGCACCCGGCGACCCGTGAAAATGTCCGGCGGCTGCGTGAGCGCGGCGTCCATTTCATCGATCCGGGCGAAGGCTATCTGGCTTGCCGCACAGTCGGAGCTGGCCGCCTTGCCGAGCCGTCAGAGATTGTCGCCCGCGCGCTTGCCTTCCTGCGACCCGCCCGGAATGCTGCGCTGCTCAACGGCGAGCACGTCTTGATTACCGCCGGGCCTACCTACGAAGCGATTGACCCCGTGCGCGGCATCACCAACCGTTCGTCGGGAAAGATGGGCTACGCGCTGGCCGAATCGGCAGCCGCGATGGGCGCGACTGTAACGCTGATTACAGGGCCGGTGGCGCTGGCCCCGCCCGAAGGTGTGCAGACGATTCGCGTCCGGTCTGCCGCCGAAATGCTCGACGCAGTTCTCGGCCATCTGGATGCAGCGACCGTAGTGGTGATGGCGGCGGCGGTTGCCGACTATCGCCCGGCGCGGGCCGCCGGGCAGAAGATCAAGAAAGCCGACCAGGAGCTAGTGCTTGAGCTAGAGCCGACCGAAGACATTCTTGCGGCGGTGGGCCGGATAAAAGGCTCGCGACTTGTGATCGGCTTCGCTGCCGAAACCGAGAACGTCGTCGCCAATGCGCTGAAGAAATTGCAGAGCAAGAATGCCGACCTGATCGTTGCCAACGACGTGTCGGCGAACGACGCCGGCTTTGACGTGGACACCAACCGCGTAACGTTGGTATCAGCAATAGAGAATGTCGAGCTGCCGCTTCTCACCAAGCGCCAGGTTGCCGACCGCATCTTTGACGCGGCAATAAACCTCAAAGCCTTGCGGCTGGCGCGATAGTGTTGGTTGGTTTTGCTTCTGGGGGAGAAGGAAGGCGATTAAGGAGCGCGCTATCGGCGCTCGTGATTAAATGTGGCAAGATGGAGCGGACGCCGTCCAGTCTGCCACAGCCGTTTGAGCCTAGCTCCGCCGCAGCATGCCGATGAGGGCTTGATTATCCTTGTCCTTGTGGCTCTTGAACTCCTCGACCCACCCTCGCGCATTCGACAGAAGTTGAGCGAATGTCGGTTCCTGAGCCGGTTTCACGTCGTTTGCCGTTTGCTGATTCTTCTTAACCAGTTTGATTGTCATAACTCCCACCCTTGATTGTTTTCGCTCGGACACCCTTACATTGGCAATTGCGGTGCCACAAATGACGATTCGAAGAATCGCTTGGTTTTTGTAGGTGACATGGACTCGCTAGCTTCGCGGATGCGCCGATTTCATACGCAAATCGGGTAAGCATGTATGAAACTCGGAACGAGATGGTATAACGATTGGCTTTGCAAAGCTCACAACCCTGAGACCTCATGACATAAATCTGCCAGGATGACCGGGGCGTAAAAGCGTTTTGCTTGATAAACAACCGGGCAGCCGATACCATAAGCATAGGTGTCGAGCTTCCGAGAATAAGGGCATGACGCAGGTGCCGCGCCCGGCACCCAATCACCTGTGGTTAGAAAATAAGATGAGCCGTTCCGCTGAGCTTTTCAGATTCATTGAGCAATTGCGCTTTACCGACCTGATCGATTTCATCACCGTATGGGCGATCATCTATGGTCTGTTGAAGCTGGTGCGCGGCACACGTGCCGTGCAGATGGCTGTCGGCCTGCTCGGCGTCGGCTTGCTCTATCAGTTGTCGGTGATCCTCGGACTGGAGACGCTCCAGTTCGTCATGCGCAACACGCTGCTCTATTTCGGCTTCGCCATCCTGGTGATCTTCGCGCCGGAGATTCGCTCGGCGTTGATGCGCGTCGGCTCGAATATCCGCCGGCCCTTCGGGCGCTCCAGCCGTCAGGAGACTTTCGAGGAAATCCTGCTTGCGGCGACGACGCTGTCATCGCGTAAGATCGGCGCGCTGATTGTCCTGGAGCGCAACGTCGGCTTACAGAACTATATCGACACGGGGGTCGAGCTTGAGGCGCGGCTCTCTTACGACCTGTTGGTGACGGTCTTTGACCCGCACACGCCTTTACACGATGGCGCGGCCATCATCCGCAATTACAAAACGGTTGCCGCTGCCAGTTGCTTTTTGCCCTTGACGCTGAACCCGCGCCTGTCGAAAGAACTCGGCACGCGCCACCGCGCCGCCATCGGCATTACCGAAGACACGGACGCCGTCGCCGTCGTCGTCAGCGAAGAGACCGGCATCGTTTCGTTCGTCGAGCGCGGCGAGATTTCGCGTTATCTAAACAGCGCCGCTCTGCGCGACCGCCTGCGCGAAGCGTTCCAGCCGCCTGGCCGCATCGCCGACATCATGCGCCCGCGCCGTCGCGCGCGCCGCGGCAGAAAACCGGAAGCGGCGCGCGAGTCGATCAGCGAGTCGTTCATCAAGTAACCGATGCCCTGGGAGTGAAGAAAGAGTGCAGCGCTACCTGATCGCAATCAGAGAGTATTTGAAGGATTACATCCTGGAAAATACCGGGTTGAAGGTGCTTGCCCTGTTGATTACGGCGGTGCTCTGGTTGTCGGTGGCGTCGCGGCCCATCGCGCAGGTGACCCTGCGCAACGTGCCGATTCTCTTTCAGAACCTGCCAGAATCACCGAACCTCGAAGTGACCGACACCGACGCGCCGTCGGCGCAGGTTTACCTTGAAGGCCCGCGCGATCTGGTAGATTCGATACGCCCAACAGAAATCACGGTGCTGGCCGATATGCGCGGCGTCGAAGCCGGCGTGCGCGTCAAGCAGTTGATGGTTGACACGGGCCGCTTGCCCGCGAGCGTCAAGGCCATCGTCGATCCACGCGAGATTCGCGTCCGCGTCGAGCGGGTCATCGAGAAAGATGTGCCGGTTAAGCCGCGCTTCGACGGCGAGCCGCCCCCGGGCTTTGAGGTGATCGGCTGGCAGATCACCCCGCCCACTGTGCGCATCGGCGGCGCCGAAAGCCGCGTCCGCGACATTAACGAAGTATCGACAGAGACTGTACGGCTAACCGGGCGAAGCGATTCATTAACTGAAACCGTGGCGATTGACATCGGCTCGGCGAACGTCAACCTGAGCGACCAGAGCCCGCGCAAAGTATCGCTCTCGGTAGTCATCAACGAGCAGCGCAAGGAGCGCACGTTGAGTGGCGTGCCGGTGACCTTGATCAACGGGCCAGGCGGTGCGAGAACCAGGCCGGCGACGGTGACGGTGACGCTCTACGGGCCGCGCTCGCTGATCGATCAGATCACGGTTGCGGATTTGAGCGTCGTCGCAGATTTCAAGTCAGAGCCCGTCGGGCCAAACCGATTCAAGCCCGACGTGAGCTTGACGGCAGCCTTCGCCGACAAGGTGATGGTGCGCGCCGTCGAGCCGGCAACGATACAGGTGCGCCCCTGAGAGGGGCACTGGCCAGGAGGAACTAATCGAATGTCGCAGGCGAACGCGACCAGGCTTTTCGGGACAGATGGAATACGTGGTCGAGCCGGTGAGTTTCCGCTCGACGCGGCGACAGTCGAACGGATCGGTCGCGCACTGGTCGTTCACATTGCCCGTGACCTGGGCCGCGCTCCACGCCTGCTGATTGGCCGCGACACCCGCGAATCCGGGCCAATGATCGAGACGGCGCTTACCCGCGGCGCGCTGGCTGCGGGAGCCGCTGTCGAATCTGCCGGCGTCATCACCACACCGGGTGTCGCGTATGTGACCCGCGCCCACGGCTTCGACGCCGGCATCGTTATCTCGGCTTCGCATAATCCGTTCGGTGATAATGGCATCAAGGTTTTTTCGCCGACCGGCAAGAAACTCGCGGATGAGATGGAGCAGCGCGTCGAGCGTGAGGTCGCGGCCGTCAGCAATGCGGCGGCGGATGAGTCGCCGGCTTTACCTTCGATTGATGAGCAACGCTTGCACGCTCGCGAGGCCGAGTATCAAGCGTCCTATCTCGACTTCCTGGCCGATGAGGTTGCCGCGGGCTTGCGGCTCGACAGTATGCGGATCGGCCTCGACTGCGCCAACGGCGCGGCCTCGCGCTTCGCGCCGGAATTGTTCAGACGGTTGGGCGCCGGCATTGAAGTCATCAACGATGCGCCCGATGGGCGCAACATCAATGAAGGCTGCGGCTCGCTGCATCTCGAAGGCTTGCAACGCCTCGTCGTCGAGCGGCATCTTGACCTCGGGATTGCGTTTGACGGCGACGCCGACCGCGCTCTGTTCGTGGACGCCGAAGGGCGTCTGGTAGACGGCGATGCGACGCTGCTCATTCTCGCCGACGAGTTAAAGCGACGCGACCAGCTTAACCGCGACACCATTGTTGCCACGGTGATGAGCAACATCGGGTTAGAGTTGACGCTCGGCGAGCGTGGCATCGCGCTGGTGCGCGCGAACGTCGGCGACCGTTATGTGCTGGAAGAGTTGCTGGCGCGCGACGCGCGGCTGGGCGGCGAGCAGTCGGGGCATATTATTTTCCCGCGAATTTCGCTCGCCGGCGACGGCATGATTACGGCGATTGAGCTGCTGCGCGCCGTCCGGGCGGCGGGCCGTTCGCTTGCCGAGTTAGCGGCGGCGATGAAGCGTTTCCCGCAAGTCCTGGTCAACGTGCGCGTCCGTCGCAAAGTGCCTTTGGATTCGCTCCCCGAAGTGAAATTGGCGATGGATAAACTTGAAAACGAGATGCAAGGCCGGGGCCGTTTGCTCGTTCGCTATTCTGGCACAGAAAACCTGGCCCGAATCATGATCGAAGGCGAAAAGCAGGAGCACATCGAGGCGCAGGCCAGTGCGCTGGCGGCGTGTATCCGCGAAGCCATCGGCGAATGAGGCCAGTCGTGCCATCACTTTCTACCAGCGTTCCCAAAACCGATTTTCTTGACCACACTAAAGGGGTGGAATTAAGATCGATGCAGGCGGTCTGTAAGCACCCGGGAGGTTTGTAATGAAACGAGTAGTCTCTACCGCAATGCTAATTCTTATTGTCGCCTTAACGGCGGCAGCCCGCCCGCAGACTTCGCGTGAAGCCACCGTCGAGGTGGACACCAAAGCCAAGCTCATCTTGCAGACGCGGCTTAGTTCTAAGCTGAGCGAAGTCGGCGACCCGGTTACCGCCGTTCTGGACGAGCCGATCTATATCGGCAGTGACCTGGTGATCCCGCGCGGCACCGAGTTCAAAGGGCGCGTGACCGCTGTGAAGGCCGCCGGGCGCGGCCAGAAGGCCGGCAACATCGCGATTGCCTTCGAGCGGGTTTCGATGCCGTGGGGCGACGAGCAGGTCTTCATCGCGCTAGCCGGCATTGATGACTGGGATAAGAACGAGAAGATGAAGGCCAACGACGAAGGCAAGGTGAGCGGCGGCCATCGCGGCGAGAAGACGGCTGAGAACGTCTACCGCAGCGCCGGCATTGGCGGCGCGGCTACGGGCGTCATCCTGCTGTCGGGCGGCGGCGCAGCGGCGGGCGCGGCGACGCTCGGCGGCGGCCTGCTTGCCGGCTTGCTGTTAACCAAAGGCGGCGAAATTCAGGTCAACCCCGGCGCGGTCTTTCGCGTCAAGTTTGTAAAGCCGCTTACATTGCCGGTTTCTGGACAACCCGGCGGGCGGCCCCAGCCGATTGATCAGGAAGGCAATAAGCCGCCAACCAAAAACAATTGAAACAGTCTGAGCGGCGCGCTCATCACTAGTGAGCGCGCCGCTGAGGTTTTCGCAGATGTGGAATCGCACCAAGCGGCTGATTAATTCTTATCTCGATGATTTAATCGAGCGCACCAGCAGCCCGGACAAAGACGTGCGCCAGATTACCCGCGCCGAGGTCGCCCGCCTGAACGAGCTTGAAGTTCAGACGCTGGCGTCTGTGAAGATGTTCGAGAAAGAGCTGGCCGAAGTTGAATTGAAGATGATCGGCGTCACCGAGCGCGAGCGCATGGCGCGCGAGCGCGGCGACCTGGCTGCTGCCGAATCGGCGGGCCGTGAATTGGTGCAGCTCGGCGCCCACCGCGATCTGCTCAGGCAGCAGATTGGCGAAGCCAGAGCCTCGGCAGCGCGCGCCCGCCAGTTGCGCGATGAGCGCCGCCAGCAGGGCGAATCCCTGGCCACCGACACTCACCTGACGGCGATGCGCGAGAACCTCGCCGGCGTTCACGCGCCGTTTGACGCCACAGACCCGTCGGGAACGATTGACGAGATGCGGTCACGGTTGCAAAGACCGGGGATGAGTGAGAACGACGCGAAACTGGCCGCCGCCGAGCATGAATATGAAGAGGCCCAACGGCGTGCGCGCGTTGACGACATGCTGTCGCGTTACAAACAGACGCTTGGCGGTGATGATTCGCTTGACGTCGCGCCGCGCCCGCCGCAGAGCGCACCCCCCGCACCCGCTTCCACGCCCGCGAGGCAAACGGATGAAGACCAGCCCGAACAACCCAAGACGCTGGGTCGCAACGAAGGCCCTATCCGCCCGATTGATTGACACAGATTATTTAAATTGATTGCGCCGTGAACGCCGGCCGGCCAGCTATGGCCGCGCCGATTCGAGGAAGGCTTTCAGCTTACGCGAGCGCGACGGGTGGCGCAGCTTGCGTAATGCCTTGGCTTCGATCTGGCGAATGCGCTCGCGGGTGACGGCGAAGTGCTGGCCGACCTCTTCGAGGGTGTGCTCGCTGCCATTCGGGCCCAGACCGAAGCGCATCTTGATGACCTTCTCTTCGCGCGGCGTCAGCGATTTCAAGACCTCTTCAGTGATCTCGCGCAGGTTCGAAGTGATCACCGCATCCGCCGGGTTGGCGATGTTTTTGTCTTCGATAAAGTCGCCGAGGTGCGAGTCGTCTTCTTCGCCGATGGGGGTTTCAAGCGAGATCGGCTCCTGGGCGATCTTCAGCACCTTGCGCACCTTTGACACAGGGATGTCCATCTTGTGGGCGATCTCTTCGGAGCTTGGCTCGCGGCCCAATTCCTGCACCAGCGCCCGCGATGTGCGGATCAACTTGTTGATCGTTTCGATCATGTGAACCGGGATGCGGATCGTGCGCGCCTGGTCGGCAATGGCGCGGGTGATCGCCTGGCGTATCCACCAGGTCGCATACGTCGAGAACTTGTAGCCCCGCCGCCACTCGAACTTATCAACCGCTTTCATCAGGCCAATGTTGCCTTCCTGAATCAGGTCGAGGAATTGCAGCCCGCGGTTGGTGTACTTCTTGGCAATTGAAACGACGAGCCGCAAGTTGGCTTCGATCAGCTCACGCTTGGCGAGGTTGGCTTCGTATTCGCCGATTTGAATCTGCCCGAGGGCACGTTCCATTTCGAGCGCCGAGATGTGCCACATCTCTTCCAGGTCAGTTAGCCGCCGCTCGGCGTCGCGCAAGTTGCGTTTGAATTCGCGCTCGTCTTCGTTCCACTTCTTCTTCTCTAGCGCCCGGCGCGACTTCTCGATGCCGGCGCGCGCATCACGCGCCTGCGCCACGCAATCACGGATCAGGCCGGCGAAATAGTCTTCTTGCTGCGCCAGCAGATCGAGCCGGCGGGCGCGCCGGCTGACTTCGATGCGTACGCGGGCGATGCGCCGCCTGAGGCCCGGCAGCTTCGGCGATTTCTTGTGCTCCTCTTGAAGCTTCTCTTCGAGCTTCAGCATCCGCTGATAGTCTTTTCTTAACTCGGCCAGATCGTTGATCGTCGCATTCAAATATTCCTCGACGCGCTCGTCGGTGATAGGTTCCTGCTCGTTAAAGGCGACAAGCTCTTTGATGTGCAATTCGCCATTCTTCAAGCGCTCGCCGATTTCGACCATCTGCTCGATGCAGATAGGGGCTCGCGCAATGGCTTTATGAATCCGCATCCTGCCGCGCTCGATGCGGCGCGCGATGGCGACTTCACCGTCGCGCGTCAGCAGCGGCACAACCGCCATCTCGCGCAGGTAGAGGCGCACCGGGTCGTTCGTCTTGTCGAGACTCGCCGTCGTCAGGTCGAGATCGATCTCTTCTTCAATGGCAATATCGATCTTGCCGTCGCCGTTGTGATCGGCGCTGGCAGCCACTTCCATAAATTTTTCGTCGTTCTCAGATATTGAAATCCCTTCCGCGCCGATCACGTCGAAGATGGCTTCGATATCGTCAGCCGAATTCAACTCCGGCGGCAGCAGCCGATTAATGTCGTCAAAAGTCAGGTACTCCTTCTCCTTCCCCATCTCGAGAAGTTTCTCTACTTCGTCCGAATATTTCTCGTTGAGTTCTGACACGGTCGGCTCTCCTGTGGGGGTCGGACTCCTCATTCTGCACAATGCCTCTGTGAATTCCTACCCGCATTGATTGATTCTGTCAAGATGTCGTTGCGCGGACGCGACGACAGATTGCATAGGGACATACGATTCGTTGATTACGCCGGATTAGCGCAACAAAAAAAGAACACCTCAGGACTCAGCGCCTGACGCGGCGATAGCCAGCTTGCGCCTCTTGAGCGCAGCCTTTTCCTGAAATAATTCAAGGACACGAGAGTGGTTTTGATTGCTTTCGGCCTGGCCGATTTCGATCTGAATGATCTCTAATCGGCGCTCGATCTGTTTGCGCCGCAGCGAAGAAAGCGCCTCAGTCGCCTTCTTCAGCAACGTATCAAATTCCTGGCTGCCGGCCCACGCCAGATCGCTCATCAGCAACGCGGGCAGCATCGCTCGCTCTTCTTCACCTTCGAGCCGCGCGCTCAGGTTGTCGAAATCCGGCTCCATTCCCTCACGCTCGATTCGGATCAGCGCCGTGAAAATGGCTCCGGTGGCCAGTTCTGAATAATCGTCTTCTTGCAAGTTGGCGACAATCGCGCGGCGCACGTCCGTGTTGGCAAGCACCAGCTCAAGGAGCTGGCGCTCTGCCTGTGTCACGTCGGCGGCGGCGCGCAGCCGTTTCGGGTCGAGCGCCTGCTGGCGATGAACGGCGACGCGGCGCATCTCTTCGCGGATGACGCGCGAGTCCACCTTCAGTCGGTCGGCGACTTGATCCGAATAATCGGCGCGCGCCACCTTGTCACGCATCCTAGCCAGGTGCGGCATGATGGCGTTGACGGCTTCGACCTTGCCGGCGGGCCGCGTGATGTCATGCTGCGCCACGGTCATATCGATGATGTATTCGATGTACGGCTGTGTCGTCTTCAGCAATGCGCGGAAGGCGTCTCCGCCATAAGCGCGCACGTACTCGTCCGGGTCGTCGTCTGTCGGCATCTTCAGGATGTTCACCTTGAAGCCTTCAGTCAGCAGCATCTCGATTGAGCGCATGGTCGCGTTCTGCCCGGCTGAGTCCGGGTCGAAGTTGACGATGATCTGCGGGCCGTCCATGTATCGGCGCAGCAAGCGCACCTGGCTATCGGTCAGCGCCGTGCCGAGGCTGGCGACGATGTTGCGGATGCCCGCCTGGAAGGGAATCATGCAATCGAGGTAGCCTTCGACGAGGATGGCATAACCGGCATGGCGTATGTCGTTCTTTGAGTAGGCAAGCCCGTAGAGGTTACGCCCTTTGGTGTAGACGGCGGTTTCCGGCGAGTTCAAATACTTCGGCTCGCCTTCGCCCATCACGCGCCCGCCGAAGGCGATGATGCGGCCTTGCGAATCGGCGATGGGAAACATCAATCGCCCGCGAAAGCGATCATAAAACCCGCCGGTCTCTTTCGTGACAACGAGGCCGCTGATGGTCAGGTCTTGATCGGTCGCCTGGTTGTCGCGCAGAAACTTAATCAGCGCATCCCAGCTATCGGGCGCGAAGCCCAATCGAAACTGGGCGCGGGTTTCATCCGTGATGCCGCGCGATTCGACGTAAGCGCGCGCCGCCGCGCCGACCTGCTCGTCGAGCAAATTCATCTCGAAGAACTGCGCCGCCAGGTCGTTCAGGCGCAGCACGACGTCGCGGTCGTGCTGCGTCTTCTTGTAATCTTCGGACTCGTCAACCGCAGGGATGGGAATGCCGCTTTTTTCGGCGACGATGCGCACCGATTCGGGAAACTGACAGCCTTCGATGCGCATGACGAAGTCAAAGACGCTGCCGCCAGCGCCGCAGCCGAAGCACTTATAGAGTCCTTTCGGTTGAGAGACACTGAACGACGGCGTCTTCTCGGAGTGGAATGGGCAGCAGGCCATGTAATTCGCGCCGCGCTTCTTGAGCGTCACGTAATCCGAGATGACGCGAACAATATCGGACTGATTTTTTACGTCGTCGGCAAACCCGCGCGGCAATCGCATACTAATATTCCAGCTTGATTATGGCTTTGAAGGAACCGTCTGTACTTTCGAGCTAGAGAATTCTTACCAGCATTCCCGTCAACGCGCAAGACAGTAAAGGTGAGCGCAGGGCCATATCTTTTCTTCTTCGATCATTCACTTGCGCAGAGTGATAATTGTTGCGCCGCCGCCGCCCTGATTGGCCGGCGCTTCGCTGAAGCGCTCGACGTGCGGGTGGCCTCTCAGCAATTCCGCGATAGCGCGCTTCAAAGCCCCTTTGCCATGACCATGAACGATGCGGACGCTTTCGACGCCGGCAAGAAACGCCTCGTCGAGATACTTGTCGACGCGGTCCGTGGCTTCGTCTACGGTGGTGCCGATCACGTTCAGCTCGCCGACGAAATTCTGATCGACGTCAAACGACGCGCTGACGCCGCGCGGCAGATTGGCGGCGTGCTTTGACGCCGGCGGCTCGGCGGATTTCACCAGTTGCAATTCGTCGCGCTTCAAACGAAAGCGTAAAGAGCCGGCCATCACCGTATAGACGCCATCGTTGATGGTTTCAACGACGCCTTCACGGTCAAAGGCTTTGATGCGCACGCGGTCGCCTTCGCGAATCTCGGTGATCTCTTCGAGCAGCGCGCTAGCCGCGCTTGCCGCCGTGGTCGCCTCGCGTGCCGGGGCGGGTTGGCTTCCCGCCGCGGGGGTGATGGATGCGGGCGCGCTCGCTTCCTGCTTGCGCAAACGCACGGCTGCCGAGCGGCGCAGCTCGGCGGCGCGCGCTTCGGCTTCTTTCTTCAAGCGCGCCGCCGCGACTTTGTCTTTTACGGTGTTGAGCAGATGCGCGCTCTCGTCGTTAAACTCACGGATGACGCGCGCCAGCTCGCCCTCGAACTGGTTGCGCCGCTCGACTTCACGGCGGGCGAATTCGACATCGAGGCGGGCAAACTTGTCCGCCGTCACCTGTCGCTCTTCTTCGAGCGCGGCGCGCAGGCTGGCCTGCTCGTCAACCAGCGACTTCAACTGCTTCAGGTACTCGCCGGCCTGCTTGTGCTGCGGATCGAGTAACGCGCCCGCCTCGTCGGTGATCTGCGAAGGCACGTCCATGCGCCTGGCGATTTCGATGCCCGCCGAAGCGCCGGCAACGCCGACCAGCAAACGGTAAGTGGGCCGCAACGTGCGCTCATCGAATTCGACTGAGGCGTTCAGCACGTCTTCATTCTCTGAAGCCCAGACTTTCAGCGGGTTATAATGCGTGGTCGCAATCGTCGTTGCCTTCTGCCGGCGAAAGTAATCAACGATGGCGACGCCGAGCGCCGCGCCTTCGTCGGGGTCTGTGCCTGTGCCAACCTCATCGATCAGAATCAAGGCGGGCGGCGTCACCGTCGTGGCCATCTCGGCGATGTTTCGCATGTGCGCTGTGAAGGTCGAGAGGTTGGCGGCAATGGACTGTTGATCGCCGATGTCTGCAAGCACTTGCCCGAAGATCGGCAGCGCCGCATCGCTAGCCGGCACGTGCAGGCCCATCTGCGCCATCAGCGTAATCAGGCCGACGGTCTTGAGCACGACCGTCTTGCCACCGGCATTCGGGCCGCTGATGACCATCGTCTGATGCGTTTCGTCCATCTCTAGCGAGATGGGCACGACCCTGCCGCCAGAACCTCGCAGGTTGTGCTCAAGCAGCGGGTGGCGCGCGTCTTTCAGATAGAGCCTGCGGTTGTCGCTCATAAGCGGCCGGGCGCAGTTGAAATCCGCCGAGAGCCGCGCTTTTGCCGCCGCGAAATCGATCTCGGTTATCGCGCTGACGATCTGTGCGATGCCGCCCAGGTGCTCGCGCAGCGTGTCCGAGATGCGCAGCAGGATTTGCGCGATCTCGATCTCTTCCTGTTCGCGCAGGCGCACCAGGTCATTGTTCTGCTCAATGACGCCGAGCGGTTCGACGAACGTCGTCTGACCGCTCGAAGACAGGCCATGCATGACGCCCGGCACCTGGCCGCGCGCATCTGTGCGCACGGGGATAACGAATCGCCCGTTGCGAATCGTCACGATGTCTTCCTGAATGGCGTTCGGCGAGCGGTCGCGCATCAGCGTTTCGAGGCTGCGATAAATGCGCGTGCGCCGCTCGTTCACCTCGCGACGGATGCGGCGCAATTCGGGGCTGGCGTTATCGTCAATCTCGCCGGTCGGCAGAATCTTGCCGCGAATCGCCGCCAGCATCCGTCGCAGATCGGGGATGCGTGTGGCGATGCTTGAGAGGTTCGGGTAACGCGACCGCGTTTCGGCATCATTGAATTGCCCCCGCAGATCCATGCCATTGGCGATCAAGGCTTGCAGCGCGAGAATCTGATGCGGGTCGAGGCTGGTGCCCTGGACTTGCAACTCGGCGAGCGAGGCTGATGGGTCGGCAATGTCGCCCAGTCCGAACGCGCCGCCGCTACTCAGGTAATCGGCGCATTCCGTAGTCAGGTCGAGCGCCTGATTGATGGCCGCCGCGTCGCTGATCGGCAACAACGCGAGCGCGCGCTTGCGCCCCAGCGGCGTTTGTACGTGCCGCGCCAGCAGCGCCACCAGTGCGTCGAGTTCAAGTGTCTTGAACGTGCGTTCATCCATGTTGATAACTCTTTTCTGTCTGCACAGGAATGTTACGTCGCCGGCTCCAGGGTGGTCAATCAACGCTCATTAATTGAATCATTGCTGCGCCATAGACGAGGGCCGGGGATTGTTTGTAAATACGCTTTCGCCTATAATCCGCAGCCGAATGATCAATGTTCTGATTGGCCCGGCCAGTTCAGGGAAGACAGAGACGCTGGTCGCGCGCATGGCCGAAGCGGTTGCCGCCGGTCGGCGCGGCGCTCACCTCATCGTGCCGTCTGCGCCCGCCGCCGCAGTGTTGCGTGAATTACTGAGCGCAGAAACCGCCGACCTCCCGTCGCAGAGCAGCCACCCTGTCGTCACAACCTTCCCGATGCTCTATAGCGGCATATTCAATAAGTCCGGCCTGGCGTATCAATGGCTAAGCTCGATAGAGCGTGATCGCCTCTTGCGGCTCGTCATCAACGGCCTGGCGCAATCAGACAGGCTCGGTTATTTCGCCGAGACCGCGGAGTTGCCCGGCCTGGTCAGTTCGCTCGGCGGCTGGATCGATGAGCTGTGGCGAAGTCATATCACCCCTGAAGGCTTCAATCGCATTGCCGCGGGCCGCAGCGAAAAGGATCGTGACATCGCACAGGTATTCGCTGGCTATGCGGCGGCGCTTGAAACGCTGAATGTCGTGGATGAAGAGAGCGCCGGCCACGTCGCTTTGACGGCAATCGAAAGCGTGCGCGCGCCACTTAACTGGGTATCGTTGATTGCGGTAGATGGCTTCGACTATCTGACGGCGGTGCAGGTGCGATTGCTCTCGTCGTTGGCGGCGCGCGGCGTTGAGGTGATCGTCAGCCTGACGTACGACGAAGCGCGCGCCGTCCATTACTGGCAGCGCCCGACCATCAAGCGCTTGCAGGCGGCGGGCGCGAGCTTCACCCCTTTCACAGCCACTCCGGCAGACTGGATTCAAGTTGCCGCTGCCGCTTTGATGAATGAAGCGGGCGCATCAGCGTTGGGTGATCCTGATTCAGCACCGCAAGACTTTCAAAGCGGCGAAATCACCATCACCTCTGCGCCGGACCGCGCCGCTGAAGTCCGCTCGGCGGCGCGCGAGATCAAGCGGCTGGCGCTTGACGATCATCTTCCCCTCGACGAGATTGCTATCGTATGCCGCTCGCTCTCGATTTACGCTCCACACATCGAGCGCATCTTCGATGAATGCGCCATCCCGGTGACGCTAGACTGCACCGTACCGTTGATAGAAAACCCTGCGGTGGCGGCAGTGCTGCGTTTGTTCAACCTGAGCGGTCAATCGTTCAAGCGCCGCGCTTGTGTCGAAGCCTGGCGCTCGCCTTATTTCGACTGGACAGAGTTCGGATTAGATGAGCAGTCGGTAGACCTGCTCGATGCGATTTCGCTGGCGCGAAATGTCATACAAGGCCGCGACCAGTGGCGAGCCGCCCTGAACCCTGCTGCTGAAAACGTAGGACGTGACCGCGGAATCGGCGAGCACATTCAGTCGGAAGATGAAAGTGAAGCTGATCGCCAGGCTTGCTTTCAACGGCTAGCGACCGGCCTCGACCAGTGGTTCGACGCGCTGACGCCAATGCGGCGCGTCACTCGCGAAGCGCACTTCGAGTGGGCGACAAATCTGCTCGAACGCCTGCGCGTTGGTCAACAGGCAGCAAGCGGCGATACGGCAGCGCGCGATGGCCGCGCCCTGGAAAAATTCAAAGAGATACTAAGGGCGCTGGCTCGCGATGGCATCACCATGCGAGCCGCCGGTCATTCGGACGAGCGGGCCGCCGGCGAAATCTCCTGGCCGGCGTTTGTCGCCGAAGTCGAACGCACGCTCTCTGTCATCACCTATGACCGCGAAGCCGCAGCTTGTGCGTGCGTCACGGCGCAGGAGGCCCACCGTCTTCGCCCGCGCCGTCACCGCGCCGTCTTCGTTCTCGGTTTGATCGAAGGCGAATTTCCAGCGCGGCTGACCGAGCGCGCCCCCTACACGCGAGCCGAGCGCGCAGAGTTGCGGCAGGCGGGGCTTGACCTGACCGAAACCATCACGGATGCCGGGGCTGACCTTTCGCAGTTTTACAAAGCGATGAGCGGTGCGACCGAGCGGCTATACTTGACCTTCGCGCGCACGGACGTTGCCGGCGGCGAATTGCTGCCGTCTTACTTGATTGAAGAAGTGCAGCCCTTCGCCGCGACTCCCTTGCGCCGCCTCCCTCCGTCGTTTAGCGGTGAAGGTCACGCGCTCATGGATGCTTGCTCACTTGAAGAGCTGGCAATGTGGACGGCTCGTGCGCAGCGCCAGGACGAATCGGAGAGCCATGCGGCAGACCACAGGGCCATGCGGGCCGCCAATCGCCTGCTCGATGCGCGGTTGCCAAGCTGGCGGATGACCGAGCGCGGCGCACGGGTTGAGCTTCAGCGAATCAACGCGGCGGCGGTTGCGGCCAGCAGTGGGTGGATCAACCATCCGGCGCTCGCCGCGAAGCTCAAGGAGAGCTATGGGCCGGCTTACCTGTGGAGCGCCACCCAGATCAATGATTATGGCCGTTGCCCCTTTCGCTTCTTTGCGCGCCATGTGCTAAAGCTCGAAGCAGGCAAAGAGCCAGGCGAAGGCTTTGCCGCACATCACATCGGCCACGCGTATCACCGGATTCTCGAAAGGCTTTACACGCAATTGCATCAGCGCGAAATTATGATTCGGTCAGACAACGCGGAGCAGGCGATAGACGAGGCCGCGGAGATAGCCGAAAATGTTCTTCAGCGCATGCTCGACACCGGCGAAGTGCGCCGCGACGCGCTGTGGGAGTTTAATAAAGCCGAGATTAAGCGGCGCGTCGGTCGCTTGCTGCGGACTGAAGCGGCCTGGAACGACGAGCAGCCGGCGCGGCCAGTTGATTGCGAATGCAAGTTCGGTTACGACGACGCGGAAGCGCTGGTGATCGAATGCCCGGGGGGTGACGCTAAATTTCGCGGCGTCGTAGATCGCCTGGATTATTGTGACGGGGACTGGATTGTTGTGGATTACAAGACGCCGCGCACGCCGATTCACATCCGCGAAGCGCTTGAGGGGCGCAACCTGCAATTGCCGCTCTACGCGATGGCTGCTCGCCGCGTCATCAAGAAGGGCGAGCCCGTCACCTCGGCTTATTACCTGCACATCCGTAGCCGCAAGCGCGGCTCGGAGTTGTCAGATAAGCCGGGCGCGAAAGACAGCCTTGAACAGTTGATCGCCCATGCCGAGCAGCGCATACGCCAATATGTCGAGCAGGTTCGCGGGGGCCGTTTCCCTGTACAGCCAAATGGCGACATGGTTTGTCAGACTTGCGAGTATGGCGTAATGTGTCGCATTCAATCCCTGAGGGCCTTTGAAGATGAGTAAGACGGCGAAGGATAACCGAACCGCAAAGACGCTCGAAGTGAAACCGGCGCGCACGGCGCGCGAGCAGCAACAGTTTCTCGATCTGCCTTACCGCTTGCACCGCCAACAGCCGCACTGGATCGCGCCATTGCGGATGGCGCAAAAGGATATGCTCGACACGACGCGTCATCCTTTCTACAAAACCGCCGACGTTGAAAAATTTCTCGCCTATCGCGGAGGCCGCGTCGTCGGTCGCGTCATGGCCATCCTCAACCGCGCTCACAACGAATTTCATGGCGAGCGCGCCGGCTTCTTTGGCTTCTTTGAAGTCGAAGAAGATTATGAAGCGGCGGCAGCCTTGCTCGACTCGGCTCGAAGCTGGCTTGCCGAGCGCGGCGCTGAAGTCATGCGCGGGCCGGTCAACCCCTCGACCAACTATGAATGCGGCCTGCTGGTCGAAGGCTTCGACCTTGACCCGACGCTGATGATGGTTTGGAATCCGAGCTATTACGGCGAATTCCTTGAGCGTTACGGGCTGGGCAAAGCCGCGGACATGTACGCGTATGACATCTCCGCGTCCTATTTCAATGTCTCGGACAAGCTCAAGCGCGTCGCCGAGCGATTGCAGACGAAGGATCGCATTCGCGTGCGCGCGGTCAACCTGAAAGACTTCAAGAGGGAAGTGGAGATCGTCCGCCGCGTCTACAACGACGCCTGGAGCCGCAACTGGGGATTCGTGCCGGTGACCGACGAAGAATTCGAGCACCTCGGCAAAGACTTGAAGCAGTTGGTGGACCCGCGCGTCGTCTTGATCGCCGAGCAGGAGGTCGAAGGCCGCGAGCCACGCCCCATCGGCTTCCTGCTCGCCGTGCCCGACTTGAACCGGGCGCTCAAGAAGCTGCGCGGCCGCTTGCTGCCCTTTGGACTGCTGAAGCTGTTATGGCATTCGCGCAAGATCGATACCATTCGCATCATCACGATGGGAGTCATCCGCGAGTTTCAGAGCATGGGCGCGGGGGCGATCTTCCTGAAAGAGATTTATGACCGAGCGCCCGCCGCCGGCTTCCCCTCGGGCGAAATGAGCTGGGTGCTAGAAAACAACTTGATGATGAACCGCGCCGCCGAGCTGATTGGCGGGCGGCGAACCAAGACCTACCGAATATATGAGATGCCGCTCCAAGAAAGTAAAAAGTAAAAAGTAAAAAGGCAAAAGTGCGGAGCCGGATCAATAGATAGGAAGAGGCACCGGCGAAAGTACCCGATCCTATCTATTCACTCCCCTGCCGACCTTTTGCCTTTTTACTTTTTACTTTTGCCTTCCCGAAGGGCGGGTTGCAATCACCGGCGTTTTGCTTTATTGAATAAGTAAGTGCAACCAGCAGAGCGCGCAACAAAGTGGTATCAAATCGAATTAGGTGCGACGCGGTTTTTCCAGCGCCTGCGCCTGCCGACGAATCAGAAATACTTCATCCTGACAGTTACCATCGCAATCGCCTGCGGGCTGGTTGCCGTTGCTTACCATAAGCTCATCCGGCTGGCTTCGGGACTCATGATCGAGCGCGCCCTGGCGGTTTCGGGGCCGAGCCGCATCTTCTGGATTTTTTTTGTGACCGTCGGCGGCTGTTTGTTGGCCGGCTTGTTGCTGCATTTCTTCTTCCCCGACGCGCGCGGCAGCGGCATCCCGCAAGTCAAGATTGCCTACGTGATGAACTATGGCAAAGTGCCGATGCGCGTCGCCGCCGGCAAAGCGGTGATCTCGGCGCTGTGCGTCGGATCGGGCGCGAGCCTTGGGCGCGAGGGGCCGACCGTGCAAATCTGCGCGGCGCTGTCGAACGTCATCTCGCAGATGTTCTCGATTCCGCGCCGCAAGCAGATGAACCAGTTGCCGGTCGGCGCTGCCGCCGCCATCGCCGCCGCCTTCAACACACCGATTGCCGCCGTCACGTTCGCGCTCGAAGAGATCATCGGCGACCTCAACCAGAGACTCGCCGCCTCTATCGTCATCGCGGCGGTGATTGCCGCGACGATTGAGCGCTGGCTGCTCGGCGCCAACCCGCTGTTTACCGGTGCCAATGTCTATGCGCTGAACCACCCGACGGAATTGCTGGCCTACGCCGCGCTTGGCATCGTTGCCGGCATTGTCGGCGTCCTCTTTGCCAGGCTCATTCTGTTTATGCGGATGTTTTTCCGCGAGCGTGTTCACGTCCCATCGTGGAGCAAGCCGGCGCTCGGCGGCGCCATCATCGGCGCGATTAGTTTGTGGCAGCCGCACGCGCTCGGCATCGGTTACGAGTATCTCGGCGAGGTGCTGCAAGGCAAAGACAACCTCGTTTTGAAAGCTGTCGTCGCGCTGTTAATCGCTAAGATATTGGCTTCAGCTTTCAGCTATGGCGCAGGGATGTCGGGCGGCGTGCTCGGCCCTTCGATGTTTGTCGGCGGCCTGCTCGGCGCGGCGGTCTGGCACATACTGGCTAACCTGCAAGCCTCGCCTGAGATTGCCCGCGGCGCTTTCGCGCTGGTCGGCATGGGGGCGATGTTTGCCGCGGTCATCCGCGTGCCGATCACTTCGATTCTGCTGATCTTCGAGATGACCTATAACTACGAGATCATTCTGCCGTTGATGATCGCCAACGCGATTGCTTATACCGTCGCCTCGCGGCTGATGCCCCTGTCTATCTATGAGAGCTTCCTGTTTCAAGACGGCATCCACTTGCAAACCGCGCCTAGCCCGGATGCGCTCTCGCGCATCACTGCCGCTTCGGTGATGACCCAGGATGTCGTGACCCTGCCGGATGACATTACGGTGAAAGAGGCGCTCGACGTGGTCGGGCGGCTCGAATTCAACGGCTACCCGGTGTTGCGCGATGGGCGGCTGGTGGGATTGATTACCACGAATGATTTGCGGCGCATGGAAGCCGAAGGCAGCGAAGCGACGATGATCGCCGACGCCATGACTCGTAAGGTGGTGCATTCGCACCCTGACCAGACGCTCGACACGGTCGTGCTCAAATTGGCGCAGCGCGAGTTGTCACAGGTGCCGGTGGTGTCGCGCGTCGATGACGCAAGGCTGCTCGGCATTATCACCTTGCGCGACATCGCGCGGGCGCAGGCGCGGCTAGCCGCGATGCAGTACTCGCTCGGCCCCGACGACACGATCCGTCCGACTTCGGAAGAGACCATTCGCCCGCGCTGAAGTTTAATCGGGAGTAGCGCAAGCTAACAGCTTGCGCATGGGCTCGCGCAAGCTAACCGCCTTGCGCTACATGGCAAACGCAATCGAAATCACTCTAGTCGAGCTTCTGGCCACAGAGGCCGCAGAACTGGAAGGCTGTGGACAATCCGCTGGCGCCGCACGCCTGGCAAGCCCGCGCGCCCTCGACAGTGATTCTGATGGATGGTTGAATCGCGCTCGTCTGTGTGGATGATGAGTGCGATTTGCCGGCAATGACGGGCCGCCCAACCGGCGTCGCATGTGCAGGTGACGCCTGCGCTTCTAGCATCAACACCCTGGACATCTCTTCGCGCAGTTGCCGCTCGCAGGCTTCCGGGGTCGTCGCTTCGACACGCAGCTCAGGAAACTCCGGCACCGTGCCGATGAATCGCTCGGCGTCGGCAGACAACACGATCTGCGCCCGCTCCATAAAGAATTCGGTCAACATCCGCGATCCTGCAATTCATTTCGCGCATGGTCGAGCGGGGACAGAATGGGACTGGGCTGGTAAGCCGCTGCGATTATACCAGCGCCGCCTCACTTCTTGAATAGATTTTCAAAAGCCGAGCGCGCCTCATCGAGCGGCCCGCTCTGTCCCTTGGCCCGTGCCGGAATGGCCATCTGGGCCGGCCTGAAGAAGTCGCAGAAATTGGCGCGCTCGCGATCCGATACCCATTCGGCCAGCGGCTCGCGGCAGCGGTTCGACGACGAGGTGTCATAGTTGGCACAGTTCAGGCAGCAGTGAACATCGGCGTTGCAGGATGGGCACTCGGCGGTGCGCGCAATGCGATCCTTGATGACGATTTCGCCCTTGCAGAAGTAACAGATCATAGCGCCCTCGCGATGCATTGGTCTGGTCCAGAACACCAATATATCACAAAAGCGCCGGAATTTTGCAGTGCCGGGCTACACGCGCTCGACCAGCAGGGCGATGCCCATGCCGCCCGAGATGCAGAGCGTCGCCAGCCCGTACTGCACCTGTTGGCGTTGCATCTCATGCATCAAGGTCGTCAGGATGCGCGCCCCCGTGCAGCCGATAGGATGACCGAGCGCGATAGCGCCGCCGTTGACGTTCAGCCGCTCGGCATCGAAATGTAATTCGCGGTCGCAGGCCAGGACTTGCGCGGCGAAGGCTTCGTTCAACTCGACGAGGCCGATGTCGGCGAGTGTGAGCTTGCGCCGCTCAAGCAGCCGGCGAATGGCCGGCACAGGGCCGATGCCCATCACCCGAGGGTCAACGCCGGCGATCTCGTAATCCACGAGCCGAGCCTGCGGCCGGACATCGTGCGACTTGACCGCTGCTCCTGAAAGCACCAGCAGCGCCGCCGCGCCATCGGTGATGCCTGACGAATTGCCCGCCGTCACCGAGCCGTCTTTGGCGAAGACCGGCGGCAGCTTGGCGATGGCTTCAATCGTCGCGCCCGCCCGCGCATGCTCGTCGGTCGCAAAAGCGACGCCGTTGCCTTTGCGGTCGGTGATGGCCAACGGCACAATTTCGTTTTGAAAATGCCCGGCACTCGTCGCCGCCTCGGCGCGCTGCTGCGAGCGCAGCGCATATTCATCTTGTTCGCGGCGCGAGATGTCATACTGCCGCGCCAGCGTCTCCGCGGTCTCGCCCATCACTTGCCCCGACAGGGGATCGAGAAATCCGTCGCGGTACATCCCATCTACCAACGCCGCATTGCCCATGCGCAGCCCCCAGCGCGTGCCTTCGGCCAGGTAAGGCACACGGCTCATGGATTCAGTGCCGCCGGCGATAAGGCAGCGGGCGCGTCCGAGCATGATTTCTTGAGCGGCCAGGATAACGGCTTTCAGGCCAGAGCCACACGCCTGATTGACTGTGAAAGCGGGAACCGTTTCCGGCATCCCTGCACGGTAAGCGATTTGCCGGGCGACGTTCGGCCCGCCGCCGGCTTGCCGTGCGCAGCCGATGATCACTTCATCAACCGCATTCGGAGCAAGACCGGCGCGGCGCAAGCTCTCCTCGACAACCGGCACCGCCAGATCAGCCGCCGTCCAATCCTTCAGCGTGCCGCCGAATTTGCCAATCGGCGTTCGCGCGGATGCGGCAAAGAAAACCTCACTCATATTCACTCACCTTTCAATCTCGTTTGATCGCTCGTTTACCTGGCCTCACCGGCGAGCGCGCGGGCACGTTCGGTTTTGTCAGCGGCCTTCTTCCAGAGTCCGGAGACCACTTTATCCACCGAGAACTTGTTGCCGACGGCTGACGCGGCGCGCAAGTCAGGGTAAAGCGCCAGCGCGTCCGTGAGCGCAGGGACATCGGTGTCGAAGGCTGTCGTGTCGCCCGAACGGTTGAGGCGCAGCGTCCAGATGGTTCGCGCCCATGTGTAATCGGTCAGCGCCGCCGATAGCAGCGCGACGACACGCGCTTCGCCGGCATTTTCTGAAGCGCCGTAGCGATTGATAAACTGGTCGCCGCTGCGCCGCAAGTCGGCCAACACTCTGCCGTACTCGTTAAACTCTGTGCCCTGGCGCAACTGTTCGGCGATAGATTGAAAGGTCTTCAGCACCGGCGCGGCGCTGCGCGCAAAATCGCCGCTCGGCGGCGCGCTGACTGGCGCGGGGCGGCTGGCGCTGCCGCCGTCGCCGAACGACAGCGAGGCAATGCGGTCGAGCGAGATCGTAGATTCAAGGTTGTCGGCTTTAATCCGTATGCTGTAGGTCGTCAGGTCAACCAGCGTGCCGGTGATGCGGTCGTCATTCTTTGTAATGATGACCACCTGCGAGCCGACCACGCGCGGCGTGTTGGCGGCGGTATCCTCGCGCGTCGCCGCGGCCCGCGAGCGCGCCGCGGGGCGCGGTTTCTTGCGCTTCTGGCCCGCCGCCGCCGCGCCCATCAGTAAAGCAATGATGATTACTACACATGCTCTTCGCATGACCTGGCCTCCGTTCGAGTGGCGCAAGGCGGTTAGCTTGCGCAGCGACTCGCGCAAGCTAACCGCCTTGCGCCACACCCGACTGCTATGCGACTGGCGTTGAGGCGCGCTCTAGCATCGCGTCGCCGCTTTCGGCATAGACACCCTCCGCCGCCGATTCAGGTTGCGGCAAGCGATTGGCGCGGCTGTCGAGCGCTTTTTTCTCGGCCTGCTCGATCTCAGCCATCACGCGCTGCTCGGCTTCAGCAAGCACCTGTGTATTGCGCTCACGCATCGCTGGTGTGGGCCGCCGGCGCTCGCCGCTCGTGAGATCGATTGCCCCTTCGATTAAGTAATTCTCAAAAAGTCCTATCGGATCGCGCTTGCCCCACGACTCAAACAGTTGAGCATCGAAAGTCGCCCGCGCTTCGCGCTCGTCGTGCGTCGCATGACCACCCATGCGAAAGGTCTCAGCGATTAGCAAGTACGGGCCGCGCCCCTGGCGGCAGCCGTCGGCGGCCACCTTCACCGCCGCATAGGCGTCCAGCACGTTATTGCCATCGAAGGCGAAACCCTCGACGCCATAGGCCGCCGGCCAGTCGCGGAAATCGCCGCGGTGATGTTGATCGAGGCGTGTGCCGAGCGCCACCCGGTTATCTTGAATAATGACGATCAGCGGTAAACGCTGGACGGCAGCAAAGGTCATGCTCTCGTGGAAGACGCCGGCCTTGGTCGAGCCGTCGCCGATCCAGGTCAGGGCGACGCGCGGTTGGCGGCGCAGTCGGAATGCCAGCGCGAAGCCGTTCGTAACCGCCATCACATCCCCGACGTGGCTGATAGGTGTCAGCACACCGCGTTGAAAGTCGCCGATGTGCAGGTCGCGCCCACGCGTCGGAGAATCGGCAGTGCCGAGATAACCACGCAGCATATCCGCAAGGCCCATGCCCATCTCGTGACAAGCGCCGGCGTTGCGAATCATCGGCGCGACCAGGTCTGTCGGCAGCCCGTCATCGAAGGGCTCGCGGTTGAGCGCGTGGACAGGGCCGATGGTCGCCGCCTCTTCACCTGTCCCCAGCCAGGCTTTCGAGATGATGCCTTGCTTGACCCAGCGTTTGAGCGCGATGTCATGCAGGCGATTGCGCAGCAGCCCTTCATAGAGCGCGACGAGTTGAGCTGCCGCGAGCCGGCTAATGATGGCGCGGCGCTCGGCGTTCTCTTCTATAGTGCTGGCGAATTGCTCGGCCAGTTGCGGGTCGGCCTTCCAGTTAACGTATTCAGGCGGATCGAATGCGGGATAACGAATCATTCTGCGAGATGTCCGTTGTCCGTTGTCCTCTGACCCTGGCAGCCTTAGATAACTAACCTATGACCAATGGGGAGGGTCAGAGAGCAGCGAACAAATCTTTATTGAACGATACCAGTCTGAAGTCGCGGGTCAGCGAAACTGATTTCGACTTCGTCGCCCACGGCAAGCCCCAGCGCCTCTGCCGCGCCCGGTGAAATGGCGATGGCCAGTCCCGTGCTCTCCGGCGGCCCGTAATCAACGGCGCGAACGACCACCGCAACGCCGCTGGCCGGGTTTGTCACCAGCAGCTTCTTGTTCGCCCACCAGCGCTTGCCTTCCTCGTTGCTCTTGCCGAGGACGTGATAGTCCCAGCGCATCGCGCAGTAGAAGCCCTTGGGGTTGAGACTGCGGACGCGCTCGAAAGTGAAGTGCCTGCCCGTCGGCAGCCCCAGCTTGTCGTCGGGCTTGATGCCGCGATCCTTTGGCCCGCCAAAGACGCCGAGCCTGCCGCGCTGTGCCGGCAACAGGGAAGCATCAAGCGTCCCGCCGGCCGCCGCCGCCGCATCGGGCGCAGCCGCAGCCGGCGTGGAGGCAGGCTCGCTTGCCGCCTTTTCAGTTTTTGCTGCCTTAGCTTCTGATGCCGTAGCTTCGCTCGACTTTGAGGCCGGCGCGCTTTCCTTAGCCGCGTCAGACGCGGCGGCGCTTTCGTCCGGCTTTTTGCTTGTACGGCTTTCGGGCTTCTTATCCTCAGCGGGTTTTTCTGCTTTGGCCATGTGAGTCTCCGTTTGAAATGATGGCAAAACTCATTAATCAATTATACACGCGCCGCCCGGCTCGTCATGCGTCGCCAGCGGGTTGACCCAGGGTCTATTCATTCTCCGGACTTGAACCGCCAAGACGCCAAGGACGCCAAGAGAACACAGAGCTTTTCTTGGCGGTCTTGGCGTCTTGGCGGTTTATATCCCCATGGTTATTCGAGAATGAATAGGCCCTGCGGGTTGACCCACCAGCTCGCGCGCTCTCGCGAAAACCGCATCGAGCATCGGCTCGGTCAGCTTGCCGGTGAAAGTGTTCTGCTGGCTCGGATGGAACGAGGCGATCAATCGCTTGCCGCCTGCGAGCGCGACTTCGGCTCCATGCTTAAATTGCGGTCGCGGTTTTCGCCTTGCTGTATCATCGCTCGGTTCAAGGCCGATTGCCGCAATCGCCGCATCAAACGCAACGCGGCCCAGCGCCACGACGACACCCACCTTGCTCAACAGCTCAAGCTCGGCGAGCAAGTAAGGCCGGCAGTTGGCGATCTCTTCGGGCAGCGGCTTATTGGCCGGCGGCGCACAATGAATCACCGCCGTGATGTAACAATCACGCAGCTCAAGCCCATCGCCGCGATGCGTCGAAGTCGGTTGATTGGCGAAGCCTGCGCGGTACATCGCGCGGTACAGCCAATCGCCGCTGCGGTCGCCGGTAAAGACGCGCCCCGTGCGGTTGCCGCCATGCGCGGCGGGCGCAAGGCCGACGATCAGCAGCCGTGCATCGGCCTCGCCAAGACTCGGCACCGGGCGGCCCCAGTATTCTTCATGAGCAAAGCGCCTGACCTTCTCGCGCGCCACCTGCTCGCGCCAGGCGACCAGGCGCGGACAGCGCACACAACGGATGACCTCTTCTTGCAATGCGGCGAGCTGTGAATTGTCAGGGTCGCCTGTTTGAGTGTTCGCTGGTTCTCGCTTCATGTCCTTAGGAGTCGAGCGTTGACGCTCTTGAGCGCAAAGAATACCATAGCAGACTCGCCTGCCAAACGGCGACATCACACCACGGAGGGAGCGCGCGTGCCTTTCACGAAGATTGCCGAATCCCCGCTCGTTCCCGGCCAGAGGCCGGTGACGATTCATTACCGCGAAGCCGGCAGCGGCTACCCGCTCATCTTTCTTCATGGCGGCTGGGGCTACGAAGTCTATCCCTTCGATTCGCAGATTCAAGCCTTCGGCGACGCCTATCGCATCCTGATTCCCGACCGCAGCGGTTATGGCCAATCGCCGCGTCTTGCTGCCTTGCCAGTGGACTTTCATCGCCGCGCCGCCATCGAGATGACGCGCTGGCTCGACGCCCTGAATATCGAGCGGCCGGTCCTCTGGGGCCATAGCGACGGCGCGGTGATCGCGGCGTTGATGGGATTGCAGACGCCTGAGCGTGTAGCGGGTGTGATCCTCGAAGCGTTTCACCTGCTACGCGTCAAGCCGGGCTCGCGTCAGTTCTTTGAAACGATGGCGCGGAATCCCGAAGGCTTGGGCGAGCGCGTCACCGAGGCGCTGCGCCGCGATCATGGCACGGATTACTGGCGCGAGCTGATACTGATGAACGGCACGGCATGGCTGCGGCTTGCCGAGGAGAGTGGTGATGCGGCGCATGACCTTTATGACGGACGCCTGGGGGAATTGCGCGTGCCGACGTTGTTCATTCACGGCGACAGCGACCCGCGAACCGAGCCCGGCGAGTTGGAGACTGTGCGCCGTCAGCTACCCGGCGCGCAAATGGCCATCATCGGCAACGCCGGCCACTCGCCTCACAGTCAATCGTCCGCCGCTGCGGAAGTGAATCGCGTCGCCGGCGAATTTCTGCGAGCCGCCGCACATCGATGAGTCACGCCCGCTGGCGGTGCAGTGTCCTATCAACAACCGCCGTCATCGCTGCGGTATTGAGCTGGCCGCCGAGAAAGTCATTGATCGCTGTAATGGGTTGGGCGGGCGCTTCGAGCATCTGGTTATAGTTCACATAGATCACTTCGATGTTCGCCTGTCTGGCAAGCCATGCTTCGACCTCGGCCAGGTGCTTACGAAACATCTCTGCCATACGCTCGTCGCTGACGGTGTCGGTCGGTTCGCCGCGCCGGACAAGCATCTGCCGTTGAGAAGCGAGAATCTCCCGCATATGCCGGCGCATGAAAATGATCTTGTAGCGATGCTCACTCGGCAGGTGCTTGAGCAGCGCCGAGATGATCTTGACCGCTCGGCCCCCGGCGTCGCTCAACCAACTCTTATCCCTGGCCAGCTCTTTGACCTTTTCCAGCTCGAAATAGCCTTTGGGGTTATCCTCGTCAGCGGTGCGGATGGCGTCGGTCATTGCCGCGATGCCGCCGGCGACCAGCATGCTCATCATCATCGACGTGCCAGAGCGCGGCAGCCCTGAAACAATGATTACGGATTCGTTTTGAGTTGTCATAATCTAAAAAATTGAGCAGCAAGTTTTGCACTCACGGCGAGCGCCTGTCAATCGCCGGCGCTGAACCGCCTTGCGATGTGGGCGCTGGACGGGCCGAGGTTGTCCGCGTCATGCGGCGGCTGCTATAGTCATCCTTGAATGGACGGGAACCGTTATGAAAGCAATCAGCAAACTATCGCGTGAGCGCGCCGCGCTGGCGGTCATTGATATGCAGGAAGCCTTTCGCGCCGTCATCCCTGACTTCGCGGAAGTCGCCGCGCGCATCGGCAAAGCCGTTCAAGGTGCGCGCCTGCTCGAAGTCCCGGTCATCGTCACCGAGCAGTATCCGAAGGGGTTGAAGCACACGGCGGAAGAGATTCTTCCGCACCTTCCGGCGACCTCGCAGGCGATTGAAAAGCTCTGCTTCAGCAGTTGTGATGCCTCGTCGTTTCAGGGGCAGCTTGCCCAACAGCAAATCAAACAGGTCATCATCTGTGGCATCGAAGCGCACATCTGTGTCACCCAGACGGTGCTTGATCTGCTGACGAGCGATTACGAAGTCTTCCTGCTGGTTGATTGCATCACCTCGCGCAAGCGTGAAAGCAAAGAGGTTGCGTTGGCGCGTTTGACGCAAGCCGGGGCGATCCCTTCGAACCTTGAAATGACGCTTTTCGAGTTGATGCGCACCGCCGATTCGCCACAGTTCAAAGCCGTGCAGAGTCTGATTAAGTAGTGGTCAGGAGTCAGGAGTCAGAATGAACCGGAAAGCCAGCGCCGCGCGCCTCCGGATTCTATTCTGACTTCTGACTCCTGACTTCCTCATCACTTATGTCTTTTCTCAATCAACTCAACCCGGGGCAGCGCGAAGCGGTCGAAGCGGTTAACGGGCCGCTGCTGATTCTGGCCGGGGCCGGCTCCGGCAAAACCCGCGTCATCACCTATCGCATCGCTTACCTGATCGAAAGCGCCGGCGTGCAGCCCTGGCAAGTTCTCGCCGTGACCTTCACGAATAAAGCGGCGGGAGAAATGAAAGCGCGCGTCGAAACCATGCTGCCGCCGGGCAAGCGAACGTCGGCACCGCTGATTTCGACCTTCCATTCGCTGTGCGTTCGCATCCTCAGGCGCGACATCGAGCGTATGCAGGCGGGCTACACTCGCAACTTCACGATCTATGACACGGACGACCAGGCGCGCGTCGTGCGCGGCATCATGAAGGATTATGGGATTGACGACAAAACCGTGACGGCGCGCTCGGCGCTCTCAGCGGTTAGCTGGGCAAAGAACCGCGGGATTACGCCGGCGGCCTATGCGAACCAGGCTGAATTCGCTAATGACCGCACGGAGAAGATCGCGCAGATTTACAAAGTTTACGAGGCGCGCTTGCAGCAGTCGAATGCCCTGGACTTCGACGATCTGCTGATCAAGGCGGTCGTCCTGTTGCGACAGGTCGAGGAGGTGCGGGCGAATTATCACGAACGATACCGCCATGTCCTGATTGATGAGTTTCAGGATACCAACGGCATCCAGTACGAGCTGGCGCGCTTGATCGCCGTCGGCTCAACGAAACTCGAGCGCGCCAACTCGGGAGACGCCTTCTGGCAGAACCGCAGCCTCTGCGTGGTGGGAGACCTCGATCAGTCGATCTATGCCTTTCGCGGTTCAGATTACAATATCATTTTGAACTTTCAGCATGACTTCACCGGGACGAAGATCATCAAGCTGGAGCAGAACTATCGCTCGACGCAAACCATTCTCGAAGCCGCCAACAAAGTCATTGCCAAGAACACGCAGCGGCTGCCGAAGAACCTCTTCACAGAAGTCGGCGAGGGCGACAAGATTCGCTATTACCAGTCCTATGATGGCGACGGCGAGGCGTCGTTTGTCGCCGAAAAGATTCAAGAGCACCTGCGCCGCGAGCCGCAGACGCGCTGCGCCGTGCTCTACCGCACCAACTCGCAGTCGCGCCTGTTTGAAGAATCGCTGCGCCGTCGCGGCGTCGCTTATAACATCGTCGGCGGCTTTTCGTTCTACGAGCGCGCCGAAGTGAAAGACACCATCGCTTACCTGAAGCTGGCGTTGAACCCGACCGATGATGTCGCGCTGGGGCGGATCATCAACACGCCGCCGCGCGGCATCGGCAAAACGACTCTCGACACCCTCGCCCGGCAGCAGAAGGACCTCGACGTGTCGCTCTGGGAGACGATTGGCGTGGCGATAGAGAATCGCTCGCTTGGCCCGCGCGCCACCACGGCGCTCGAATCGTTCCGACAAGTCATCAATGCGCTTGGTGACAAGGTGGCGCGCAACGAGCCCGTGTCGGAGGTGGTCAAGGCGGCGACGCTCGACAGCGGCTACGTCAAGTGGTTACAGGAAGACAAGACCGAAGAATCCGAAACCCGCCTGTTCAACATTGAAGAACTGGTTACCGCCGCCGTCGAAGCCGAAGAGCATAAAGAAACGCTGCGCGACTTCATCGATCACGCCGCGCTCGTGAGTGACACTGACCAGTACAAAGCCGACGCGCGCGTCACCCTGATGACGATTCACGCGGCAAAGGGCCTGGAATTCCCTGTGGTCTTCATGGTCGGCCTGGAAGAGGGATTGTTCCCACACTCGCGCACCTTTCAGAGCGAGGAGGAAATGGAAGAGGAGCGACGGCTCGCTTATGTCGCCATCACGCGGGCGCAGCGTTACCTCTACATCACGCACGCCATGAAGCGGCGCACCTGGGGCGAAGAGCTGCCGGCAGAGCCTTCGCGCTTCTTAAACGAGATACCTTTGGAGTTGTTACAGGATATGTCGTTCGGGCCATCGTGGCTCGGCTTTGCGGCGCGGCCCGAAACGCAGCAGAATCGCCAGGCGGCTTCGGCCTTGCGCGGCGAATCGCAGCCGCCGGTTAAGAAGACGTCGAATTACACGGGTAAGACTTATAACTCTGCCGACAGCGTGCGCGATTTCTTCAAGCGCCGAACCGACGAAACGGCAGGCGAGAGCCGAGGGCAGGGAACCGGGCCGAGTGGAACAGGCAGCCGCCAACAGACAAAAGGGACGACATCTGAAGGCCAGTTCCGCGTCGGCGCACGCGTCAAGCATGCGAAGTACGGGACGGGCGTCGTGCTGCGTTCGGAAGGCGCGGGCGATGACGCCAAGCTGACCGTGAGCTTTCCGGGCTACGGACTGAAAAAGTTCGTAGCCCGGTTCGCCGCCCTCGAAAAGCTTTGATTTCCTGAACCGGCCTTTCGCTACTTCGCGAACTCAACGGCCACCGCGTCGCCGGCGAAACGTGCTTGATTGCCCGGCAACGGCTTGTAGTAAACGTAAGCCACGTGCATCACCTTCCCGCAACCGACACTGCCTTCAAAGCTCGGGTCCTGGCTGTAGTACTGAAGCTTCTGTATATCGGTCACGTCGAAGCGCAGCAGGCTGTCGGCGGTGTTGAGCAGAATTCGCATCTTTCCGTTCGCGCATTCAACCTGTGTCAGCACGCCGCGCACGACCTTCGTGCCTTCGATGGTGAGCGTCGGGCGTCCGGTAACTTGTTGCGGCGGGCGCGGCGCCGTTTCGCTCGTCTCACTTGCGGGAGCGGGCGCGGGCGATTCGATTCGTCTTTCCGTGATGTGCGGTTCGCGGCGCGGTTGCATTTGATAGTCGATGTATTGCATCAGCGATTGGGCAGAGGTTTTCAACCCCGGCTCGCTATCGTCGGCCAGCAACGGCGCGAGCGTCTTTTTCGCCGCCGCAAAGTCATTCATGCGCATCTGTATCTGCGCCAGCCCGAGCCAGTAATGTTTGTTCTGCGGCGCTAATCGCAGAGCGGTCTGCATGGCCGTCAATCCCTCTTTCAAGTCGCCGTTTGCCGCCTGGATGACGAAGGCGAGCAAGTAATAAGAGTCGGCGAACTGTGGGCGCAGCTTGATTGCGGTGCGCAGCTCATTCATCATCGTCGTCGCGGTGTCAGCGCCAATGGCTCCTCGCGTTTCGTGCTGCAAGGCTTCGGCGTAGTAGTAATGAGCAAAGAAGTTTTTCGAGTCGCGCGTCGCCGCCTGCTTAAAGTAATCCATGGCTTTGTCGAAATGGTTGCGGCGCATCTCGACAAATCCCATCCCTTCATAAGGCCGCGCCAGGTTCGGGTCGAGCGCGATGGCTTGCTTGAAGTAGGGCTCCGCCTCGTCGAGGCGGTGGGTACGCATCAACAGGTTGCCGAGATAAAACTGCACTTCGGCGTCGCTGAGCGGGCGCGCCGCGATCTCTTTTTCGCCCTCGACCGCATTCAGCGTGTAAACCATGCCGGGATAGCTGTCGTTGCCGATGTAACGGCGCAACTCCTTTTCCATCGTTGCCGTGTCGGTCTGGAACGCCTGTTTGAATGCCGGCTCGGCCTCCATGCCCTGGCTGATGAGCCGCACGAAATTAATCAGCTGCTCCCGCCGCGCCGCATGGTTGCCGTACATCAAATAATGCATGAGCGCCCATGACTCGGCGTAAAAGATGCTTTGCTTGTTACGCTCGTTATAGGTCGGCGAATCGTGGGCGACGGTGAAAAGCTCCGACAGCGGAATAAACTTGTTCTCGCGCAGCAGCCTGACGTGGTTCGAGATCGGCATGCCAAGCGTCACGTCTTTCTTCTTCACGTCAAAAGTCGAATAAAGCTCGGCCAGCCCTTCTTTCAACCAGATCGGCCACTGGCGTGGCGTGTAGCTGTTGAGCAGGTGCGTGTATTCGTGAAAGATGGCCGCCAGCGGATGCTCTTCGCCGTAATCGCTGGCGGTCAGTGCGATGAGGTTTTCGTCCGGGCTCGGCTGGAAGTAGCCGGCGATGTTCGAGGGCTTGCCGTTGTAAAGCGGCTTGAACGGCTTGAAAGACGCATCGCTCTTGAAGACGATCACGGTGACCGGCAGGAAGCTGTCGGTGTTGATGCCGAATAACTTGGTGAAGATAAAATGGAACTGCTCGATCTTCAGCGCGATCTGGCGGGTGTCATCTTCGCTGGCGTTGCTGACCACGTTGAGGTTCTTCGTCGTCAGTTGAATCCATTTGTCTTTGGCCAACGCCGGCGAGGCGTTCAAAAGAATGAAGGCAGCAAGCGCGATAAGCGCAACTCTGATACGTTTCGACTTCATATTCTACTCCAGGACAAACAAAGAGGGTTTAAGAGATCATCTTAACGGCGCTACTCGAATGCGGTGTCGCCAGGGTTTATGCGAAATTAAATTGTCTCGTAGTCGCGCCGGCAAAGTCAACGGGGAACATTTCATTGACCGGCGACCGGCCCGGCGTTAGCTTAATCTTATGAAAGCAACCGATGCCGCTTACGACGGCAAGCTGGTGATAGACAACCGCGATGTGGCCGGCGTGCTGGAGCGCATTGCCGACCTGCTGGAGTTCAAGGACGAGAATCCTTTCAAGCTGCGTTCGTACCGCGTCGCCGCCGAGAGCATCGCTGAGATGCAACAGCCGGTCGCCGAAATTGCGGCGCGCGGCGCGGCGGCCTTGCAGGAGCTTCCCGGCATCGGCAAATCGCTCAGCACGCAAATCATCGAAATCATCGAGACCGGCACCTCGTCGTTTTTCGAGGGGCTGAAGGAAGAGATTCCCGAATCGGTGCTGGAGCTGCGCCGCGTTTCCGGCATCGGCCTGAAGACTTCGCAGTTGCTCTATCAGGATTTCGGCATCAAGAGTCTGGACGAGTTGAAAGCATTTGCCGACGGCGGCGGCCTCGAATCGGTTCCCGGTCTCGGCGACAAGACGGTCAAGCGGATTCAGGCATCGCTAGCGCGGCTTGAAAGCGAGCGCGGCAAAATACGCTTGAATGAGGCGACAGAGCTTGCCGGAGCCATCCTTGAGCAATTGCGGAACGTCAACGGCGGGAGCCCGTCACGCGTGGAAGTCGTCGGCCAGATCCGCCGCGGCTGCGAAATGGTGGATCACGTCGAAATCCTTGCCACCAGCGAAGCCAGGGGAGTGTCGCAGGCGTTCGGCAAGCTGTCGCAGTTCACAGAGATCAAGGCGCAACGCACCGACCGTGTCGAGGCGGTGACGAAGAAGGGTGTCGCCGTCACCTTGCATCTGGCTTCGGAAGCCAATTTCGCGGCAGCGATGGTACGCACGACCGGTTCAGTCGAACACCTGCGCGATCTCGAAGCCGAAGCCCAGGCGCGCGGCTACAGCTTCAAAGGGTTTCGACTGGCTGGGGCTGCGGCTTCCGGCGGGCGCAGGCGCAAAACGAAAGACGCGGACAGTCAGAACCCATTAGCACCTCATAACGAAGAAGAATTCTATAGCGCCCTCGGGCTTGAGATGATCGCGCCGGAGCTTCGCGAAGGGCTCGGCGAGGTCGCCGCCGCGCGCGACCATCGTTTGCCTGAGCTGATCGGGATCGAAGACATGCGCGGTGACTTTCACATGCACACAACGTGGTCGGATGGGCAGAATTCGATCCGCGAGATGGTCGAAGCGGCGCGCCGGCGTGGTTACCAGTACATCGCCATTACAGACCACACCCAATCAACCACAATCGCTAATGGAAACACGCCCGCCGAGCTGTTGAAAGAGATCGAAGAGATTGATGCGGCGGCGCGCGAGTATGACGACATTCGCGTCCTGAAAGGCGCAGAGGTGGACATTCTTTCAGACGGCTCGCTCGACATGCCGTTCGAGGTGCTGGATCGGCTCGACTGGATCGTCATATCGATCCACGCCGGATTTCAGCAGACCAAAGAGCAGATCACCGAGCGCGTCGTCCGCGCCATGGAGACAGGCTATCCGAACGTCTTCGCGCACCCGACAGGGCGCATACTCGGCGAGCGGCCCGGCTATGAGATTGACCTGGAGCAAGTGTTCGCCGCCGCCAAGAAACACAACGTCAGGCTAGAGCTGAATTCCAGCCCTTACCGTCTGGACTTGAACAGCTACTGGCTCCGCGTCGCGCGGCAGGCCGGCGTCGGTTTCGTTATCAGCACCGACGCGCACCAGACGCGCGGCTTTGAGGCGATGCGCTACGGCATCGCCACGGCGCGGCGTGCCTGGCTGACGAAAGACGATGTGTTGAACACCTTGCCTCTGTCAAAGCTGCTCGCCGAGTTAGAGCGCAAGAAGCGCGCACGGAAAAACTAAACCTCGGTGTTTGGCGGGTAGGCGAAGCCGCAGGCGGCGATCTGCCAGGTTTCTCCGGTGCGAAGCAATTCCAGATTGATGATGTAATTCGGTTCGAGCTGCGCCGCGACGTCGGCGGGGAAGAGAATCGGCCAGACACGCATTTCCGTGAGCATGTCTTCCGCTTCGACCCGGCAACCTTCGACCCGCAGGATGCGAAAGTAGCCTTCCAGACAACCGCTTTCCCCCGGCTCATCCAGGTCATATTGGCTATGACCGCCGGCTTCAAACGAGGTGAGAAATTCCGGAAAGCCAAACGCGCCGCGACGGTCGGCCAATCGCTCAGACAAGCGTGAGCTGATTGCCAGTGCCCTTGGCACTCGCTCGCGCAACTCCTCAATGATTGCCCGACAGTCGTCCGGCGAATGGAGCCCGACCCTCGCCGCCCAAGCGGTAAAGGCCGCCAGTGTGTTCGCCAGCGCGGCGACCTCAGTCACATCGGACATCTCTGAAGCGTCGCGCGAGCGCCGTGCAGGGATGCTGGCGTGGTCGATGAACCAGCGTCCGAGAAAATCCCGCACCCGCGCCGGGGTGAGCTCTGCAAGCGACAGCCGAGGCCCGGCGTACTCGACCAGCCATGAAAGCGAAAGCGCGCGCGATTCGTCGCACTCCTGCGAAACCGAATCGTCACGCGCCATTGCTTCAAGCCATTGCGCGGTTGCTTCTGCGAGCGTCATCGCTTCTTCGTCGCGGCCTTCTTTGCGCCCTTGCTCGCACTCTTCTTGGCGGCGCGGGCAGAGGTTTTCTTGACGCTGCCGGCGCGGCCTTTTACTGAAGCGGTCTTCCTGGCGGCCTCGCGTGCCGGCGCCCTGGAAGATGATTTTTTGGCAGCGGCTTTCTTGCTTGTGACTTGCTTGGCAGCGGGTTTACTTTCCGCTTTCGTCGCCGGCCGCTTGCCGGCCGAGGTTTTGCGTGAGCGAGCCTTGGGTTTCGATTCGGTTGCAATCGCGCTGCCGTTGCCGTCGAACAAATCCCAGAGCCGCTGGTCGTCTTCAAGGTCGTCGAATTCTTCCGAAGGCTCCTTGTAATGAATCAGCAGGGCATAGAGGTGCTCAAGCGAGAATTGCCGCTTGCCCGTCAGCCGTCGGATGACCGATTCGAGCCGGCGCGGATTCTCTTCGGCGACCCGCTCGAAGGCAACGATAGGCAGGTCAGGGTCTTTGATGTAGCGCCACAACAACTCCTGCCAGTCGGGCACGGTCTTGTCGGGTTTGGGCGTTGCAAAGATGCGGCGGAAACGGGCGTAATCCGGGAGCAGGACGATGCCGTCGAACTCATCGCAAAGTATGGTCACGTCGCCGGCATCGGCGAGAACATCGGGCAGCGGCGGCATCTCCGGCATCCGCAACTCGCGGCCAAACTCCTCTTTGAACCGTTCGGCGGCGGTCTTGCCGCTTTCCGGGTCACGCCGCTCGGCGAAGATATATTGCTGGAATTTCTGAAGCGTCGGCTGCAAATCTCTTGAGGGAACGGTCATTTCTTCGCAGCCGAACAACTCGCAGAACGCGCTGCATTGCTCGCGTTGAGCGTTCTCGAAAGCCTCAGGTGAATCGAGCACTTCGAGGGCGTGGCGCACTTCGAGCGCCTCCATCGCCGCTTCACGGTCGGGAAGAATGAACTGCACGCCTGAAAAGATGAACTGTTCGCCGAGCGGCAACAGTCGTGCGGCAATGAACTGGCCGCGCTTGAAGGGCGTCTCTTTGAGCGGTGTCATTGTAATCACGGCCACATCGTCGCCGCTGTCCAGCTCAGTCAAGCGTAGCGCGTTCTTGCTCAACCCGCGAATCTCAAAGACGCTGTTGAGTGAATCCGTCCAGTCGGCGAGAACGTCTTGATCCTGCGGGCCGAGATCATCACGGGCGTCGAGGAAGCGATGAATGACGCCTTCGCCGTTCTCGTCAAACCAGTCGTAAAGGAACCAGTCGCGCATGGTTTCCGAGTCGCGCTCATCAACATCGGCAGACAGCTCAAACAGCAGCTTGTACTGGTGCTCATACTCGTCTTTGAGCGGCCCGCGTGTGGCGAAGTCGAGTAGCTCGTGCTTGAGTTGTTCGGCGCGCTTTAGCGCCGTTTGATCAGCAACGGTCGGCGAAGCGGATGACATAACGCCCTCCCTTGTTCATTGTCAACGAAGCCCACAGCCTTATTCTGTAAGTCAGAATTTTATGCCCCGGCTTCGAGATGCGTCAATGAGTGCAGACAACAGAAGGCAGGAGGCAGAAGGCAGGAGGCAGGAGGCAGGAAGCAGGAAGCAGGAGACAGTCAGGAAAAAGGCAGCAAGTGTTTAGCGATGACTCACGCTTGCTGCCTTTGAATATCGCCAGCCGGTTTTTACTGCTTCCTGCCTCCTGCCTCCTGCCTCCTGCTTCCTACCTCCTGCTGTCTGCCTACTGCCTACTGATTAGGTTGATGGCTTCGCGGGCGACTTCACTTAGGTAGGGATCGCTGGAATGGGCGGCGCGTTCGAGTGCAGGCCGCGCCGATGGCTCACCGATGCGGCCAAGCGCGGTCGCCGCCTGACGGCGGGCCTCGTGGTCATCGTCTTTGGCTAGCGCCCGGACGAGAGCAGGGACGGCTGACGCGGCGGCCCGTCCGTTTACGCCGAGCGCCGCGGCGGCGTGGGCGCGCACAAATGGCGACTTGTCGTTGAGCGCACGGGTAAGCGGCTCGATGGCCGAGGCGTCGGGCGTGTTCGATAGCGCCACCGCCGCCGCACCGCGCACTTCCATGTCTTTATCGCGCAGCCCGACGATCAGCGCCGCCGTCGCATCGCTTCCGCCGACCTGACCGAGCGCGTAGGCCGCCGTCTTACGCACGAAGGCCCGTTTGTCTTGTGTGAGATAAATCGCAATGACCGGGGCAAGCGTGGGATCGTTGAGATTGCCAAGCCCGGCCAGCGCCGCCGCGCGCACGCGCTCTGCCGAATCCTTTAGCGCCGCACGCAACGCGGTGAGGGTTGCCGGGTCGCGCATCGCGCCGAGCATCAAGACGGCGTTGCGGCGCTCTTCTTCGTCTGCGGATTGCAAGCTCGTGGTGTACCCGGCAATCTCTGCGCGCCTCGCCTCGCCCAGTTGTTGCGCCGCCTGTGGGTTTGAAGTCGAAGAGGATTGCGAGAATGCCAAAGCGCCCGCTTGCTGGGGGCAAGTGGCGGTCAGCAAGACGAAGATTATGACGATGCCGATGAGCGAGGAACGATGCCGCAACGGATGCTTTCCTCCGGTGGCGGGCTAGTTGGGTTTGCGCGCCGTGGCGATTATGAGGGCGCGGTGATCGGCTTTACGCCGGACGCGATCCCATTCGGAAACCACACGAGCGCGCCGGTTCTCCAGGGCATCGGCCAGCATGTTCATCAGCTCGTCGTCGAACAGGTCGGGCTTGCCTGCCTGCTCGCGCAAAGACTCCATGATGTTGATGTAGTCGAGGACTTCGGAGATTTCCGTATCGGTGAGTGTTTCGGCTTTGCGCTTGAGTACCTGGCGATTGGTGATCCGATCTCCCATCGTGCACCCCCTTCCGGCGACGGCGGGAGACCGCGGCGGTCAGCCCGCTTCGGGATTCTCTTCAGTTGGTCGTGGTCCATAGCCCACGAGATTTCTCATATCGCGTTTTCGGCCTACCTTGATGATCTGGGCTGTGCAGATCATAGCCCATGCCCCTCGTCAAATCAAGCATTTCGGTTGACACGCGTCGCCAACGGCCCATAGAATTTTTAATCACGACCAGCTTGCGAAGGAGCATAGCTTGCAAACCAGAGACGATCTTTCAGATGACCTGGCGGCGCATTTCCGAGCCCGCGTCGCCGCTGAGCCGGAGCTCAAACCCTACCCGCTGCCACGCCGCATCGTAGCAGTCATCGCCGCCTGGCTCGTGCCGGGCGCGGGCCACCTGTTATTGGGAAAAGTCGGGCGCGCGGCGCTCTTTTTCGTCACCATCGTCGGAGCCTTTGCGCTGGGGCTGGCGCTGCACGGGCGCTTGTTCTGGCCTGGGCCTGCCGATTCGCCCGATGCCTGGGTCCGCTTCGACCTCATCAGCGTACTCTGGTTTTTCTCACAGGTCGGCGCCGGCCTGTGTTACATCGTGCCCTACGCCATCGGCGTGGGGACGAACCCGCAGCCGTGGGCCTCGACCTACGAATATGGCAACGCCTTCATGTTCCTGGCCGGCTTGTTGAACTATCTGGTTGTCCACGATGCCTTCGACATCGGGGCGGGGAGGAAGCGCTAATGCACGTGCTGATGATGATCCTTTATGCGGCCATCGCGGCGACGGTGCTGGCGACGATTGACCCGCGCACAGAGACGACCGCGTTGCGCCTGCGCCACGGCCTCAAGATGTTCGGCGCCTTCTTAGGCATTGGCCTGCTGCTATCGTGGGTTTTGTTTCCGATCCCCTGGTAAAACGAATTCTGTAACCTTCATCGCTTTGGCCCTTGAAGACCGCTGCCATGCCGGCGCGCCAGCGAGACCTCATGAAAGTTGCCTTCATCATCTTCGACCGCATGACGGCGCTCGACTTTGTCGGCGTCTACGACGCGCTGACACGGCTGCGGACGATGGGTTTCATGGCCGACTTTGAATGGGACGTGTGCGCGCCGACAGCCGAAGTTATTGACGGCAGCGGCCTGAAGATTGCCGCGTCGCGTGTCGGCGGCACGCTCGCCGAATATGACTGGGTGATTGTTCCCGGAGGCTTTGGCTCACGGAAGCTCGTAAGGGACGCGGCCTTCATGGCCTGGCTGCAAACCGCCGAAGGATGCCGGTTGAAAGCCTCTGTATGCACAGGCTCCGTACTGCTCGGCGCGGCAGGCTTTTTGAAGGGCAAGCGGGCGACGACCCACCCGACCGCCTTCGCCGAGCTAGGCCCTTACTGCGAACGTGTGGTTGACGAGCGCATCGTTGATGAAGGCGATGTGATTACGGCGCGCGGCGTTACCTCGGCCATTGATCTCGGCCTTTACCTCTGCGAAAAAGTCGCGGGGCGCGAGGTGCGCGAACAGGTCGCGGCGCAGATGGATTATCCTTACTATCCGCAGCCTGCGCGCTGAAGAAATCTCAGCCGGTGGCTCTGTGAAGCCTTTAAGCGGGCCACTAACAGGCATCTTTCTACAAACAGAAGGCTTGCGACTTTTGATAATTCGTCATAGTCTTCGTTGTGCAACTCGAAAGGAATCACCCCATCATCGGTGCGGAGGAGAGCCATGATTGGCAAGGTTATCGGCAATTATAAAATCGTTGAAAAGATCGGTGAAGGCGGCATGGGCGCGGTCTACCGCGGGCTGGACACCATGCTTGAGCGCGAAGTCGCCATCAAAATGCTCAAGCCTGAGCTTGCCAGCCAGCCCGAAGTGCTGGAACGCTTTCGCAGTGAAGCGGTAACGCTCGCGCGGCTCAACCACCCGAACATCGCCACGCTCTACAGCTTCATGCGCGACGGCGAGGATTACTTCATGGTGATGGAGTTCGTGCGCGGCCAGACGATTGACGAATTGATTCGCCGCTTCGGCGCCATGCTGGTTGAGCGCGCCGTCCCGCTGTTCTGCCAGGCGCTCGATGGGATCGATCACGCCCACCGCATGGGCATCATCCACCGCGACATCAAACCGGCGAATGTCATGCTCACCGACAGCGGCTCGATCAAGGTCATGGATTTCGGCATCGCCCGCGTCCTCGGCAGCGCCCGCATGACCCGTCAGGGCAACATCGTCGGCACCATCGAGTATATGTCACCCGAAGCCGTGCGCGGCTTAGAGGTGGACGCGCGCTCGGACGTCTATTCGCTCGGCATCCTCCTCTATGAGATGGTGACCGGGCGCGTGCCGTTCGACAGCACCAGCGAATTCGAGATGATGAAGATGCAGGTTGAGCAAGCGCCACAGCCACCGCGCACCTTCACCGCCAGCATCCCGCTTGAGATCGAGCAGGCGATTATGCGCTCGCTGGCCAAAAAGCCGGCTGCGCGATTTCAGACGGCAGGCGAGCTCCGCGCCATGCTGTTAGGCGCGCTCGGCAAGGCGACCAGCGGATTGCCCCTGCACACGACCAACTATGCCGCCCCGGCAACGCGGGCGATTGAGGTGCCATCGGACGCCGACACTCAGCGGTTTGTTTCTGAAAGCGAAGCCGGGCGCAGCGCCACACGCGTCGCCGGCAGCCCAGGGGATGCCGCTTCCGCGTTTGAAACGCAGAATCAAGAAACGCAAATGGTCGCCTCGCCACCAAGACCTGCGCCATCGGGCGACACGGCATCGGCATCCGGCTCGGCGCCTACGATAATTGTGAATCGCGCGACGGGTGAGGCCGCCTCGCCGCCGCCTCCGGCGCCGACCATTATCGCCAACAAGTTTACCGGCGAAACGCCTCAGCCGCCTCCTGCGCCGACCGTCATTGCCAGTAAGTTTACGGGCGAGACGGTGCAGCCGCCGATGGCGAACACACAGGTCTATCAAGCGGCGTCACCGCCGCCTGAAGTTGTCGCGCCAGCGGCAGCGCCCGCTAAGGGAAGGTTGAACTGGAAGCACTACACGGCGGCGGCGGCCCTGCTGGTCGTGTTGATCGGCGTGCCACTTGCTGTCGTCATGTCGCGCTCGCCGAAGCCCGCGCCTGCTCCTTCATCCGAGGAGCAGGCCGCGCCTGAAAATACGAGCCCGCCGATTGCGCCCGTCGAAGGGACCGCGCCATCTACGAATGCGAATGCCAATGAAGCGGTGACGCCCGCCGTCGGCAGCCTGACCGACGCGGCCAACAGCAACGGCAACGCCAACGCTTCAAGGTCGGCGCGGACGAAAGCCAAAGGCAATGAGAACAGCAATGCGCCGGCGACTGCGGAGACACCCGCTGAACCTGAGCAGAAGCCTGCCCAGGCCGAGCCGCCGCCGCAAACGCCTGCACCGGCTCCCGAGGCTAAACCGGCCCCACCTCAGGAAGGTGACAAGAGTGCCGCCAAGCCGGAAGAGAAGAAGAAGAAAGGGGGCATCGGCGGTTTCATCAAGAAGATATTTGGTGGCAACGACGACAAAAAGAAAGAGGAGAACAAGAATAAAAAGCCCTAGCTTATGGGGTGTGGGGCGGTTTGAGTTTGATCAAAGCTCTCGCTAGTTGGTATCTACAGTTCGACCACTTCTTTGTAGGTCGGCACAACCGCATTCCAGCCTAAGTCCTTTTCGATCTTGTCACGCAGAGCGTTTGCCGAATCCACTTCGCCATGAATGATGTAGGTGGTTCGCGGCGGACGCTTGAAGCCGCCGAGCCAGCGCATCAATTCGGCAGCGTCGGCGTGCGCTGAAAGGCTGCCAATGCTCTCGATGCGGGCGCGCACCGGCACAAACTCCCCATGAATCTTGATCTCAGGCTCGCCGTCCTGTAAGCGCCGTCCTCGCGTTCCCGCCGCTTGATAGCCGACGAAGATAACGGTGGTCGCCGGGTCGGGCAAGAACTTTTCGAGGTGATGAAGAACGCGCCCGCCTGTCGCCATGCCTGAGGCCGAAATAATGATCGCCGCGCCTTGTTCCTGATCCAGCGCCTTCGAGCCGCCGCGGCCCTGCACCAGAGAGAAGTTGCGCGTCGCCAGCGGATTGCGTTTCAAATTCTCGACGCGCTGCATATCGAAATCGTGATCTTCCTTATGCCTGAGGTAGAGCCGCGTCGCCGCGGCGCCCATCGGCGAATCCACATGGACAGGCAGGACGGGAATGCGGCCTTCGTCTTCAAGCTCGCGCAGGTAGTAAACCAGAAGCTGGGTGCGGCCGACAGCAAATGCCGGGATGATGATTTTGCCGCCGCGCTCGGCAGCCGCGTTGATGATGGCGGCCAACTGCTCTTTGGGGTCTTGATGATCGTGCAGGCGGTTTCCATAGGTTGATTCAACCAGCAGGTAATCGGCCTCGTCGGCAGCCGAAGGGTCGTTGAGAATCGGCTCATCATAGCGCCCCACGTCGCCTGAGAAGATAATCGTGAACGGGTCGCGGTCGGGCTCGCTGACGGTGAACTTGATGAAGCTTGAACCGAGAATATGGCCGACCGAGAAGAAACGCGCCGACAAGAACTTGCTCAGATGTACCTCTTGCCCATAAGCCACCGGGCGCACCTGTTTGAGCGCCGCGAGTGCGTCCTGTTCGGTGTAGAGCGGCAGCGCCGGCTCATGCTTCGAGTAGCCGCGGCGGTTGGCGAACTCGGCGTCTTCTTCTTGAAGCCTCCCGGAGTCAGGCAACATGATCTTGAGCAGGTCGGCAGTTCCCGTGGTCGCATAGACCGGCCCGGTGAATCCGTCTTTCACCAGTCGCGGCAGATACCCTGTGTGATCGATGTGGGCGTGCGTCAGCAAGGCCCATCCAATCGAAGCCGGGTTCACCGGCAGCCGCTCCCAGTTGCGCTGCCGCAGTTCCTTAAAGCCCTGGAACAGGCCGCAGTCAATGATTGCCCGGCTGCCGCCGACTTCAAGCAGATATTTCGATCCGGTCACGGTTTGAGTTGCGCCAAGGAATTGCAGTGTCGCCATAGTAATTCCACACTAGCAAACCGCGAGCGCAACGGGCAAGCGTCCGCCCCGATTGCCATGCCCTGAAGAAAGTGCTTGACAAGCGACGGCGTGGTTGGTAACTTAACAGCGTTAAGTTGCGTGACGGTGTAATTCGACAAGGCTGCTTATGGGGCTGAAGGCGAGAAGAGAGCGAGAGCGCGAGGCGCTGCGGCAGGTCATCATGGACGCGGCGCGCGAGCTGTTCGTCGAGGAGGGCTTCGAAAACGTTTCGATGCGCCGCATCGCCGAAAAGATCGAGTACTCGCCGACGACTATCTATCTCTACTTCGATGATAAGCTCTCGCTGCTCTACGCCATCTGCCAGGAGACCTTCGCCAAGCTCACCAAACGGATGGAAGGACATAGCCGCGAATCTGCGGACCCGGTCGAAACGCTCAGGAAAGGCTGCCGCGCCTATATCGAGTTTGGCCTCAAGCACCCGAACCATTACAAGCTGACCTTTATTACGCTGCCGCAACATCCGAAGGGGCCGGGCTGGAAGCTGGAAGAGTCTATGGGCATGAAAGCCTATGGCCATTTGCGCGCGGCGGTCGAAGCCTGCATTGAGCAAAAAGTGTTTCGCGCCACCGATGTTGACGCGGTCAGCCAGATGTTCTGGGCCGCCGGCCACGGCGTAACCTCGCTGCTTATCACCAATAAGCACTTCCCCTTCGTCGCCAAGAACCAGTTGATCGATCTGACGCTGGACACGCTGATCGAGGGGTTGAAGCAGTGACGAAATTTTTTTGGAACTTTGGTTAACACTGTAAACGTACTGACTGGTGTTAACGGAGCAAATGCCGTTAAGCCTAAACGGCGACAGGGTTTTTGAAACGCATCGTCTTCTTCCTTGCGGGTAAGGGAAGAGCTTCACCGCCCGGCGCGGCCCTGATGGGCTTCGCCGGGGCGCGTGAGGTGGAAGGCGGCGAGGCCCGCGAAACAAAGGGCGGGTAACAGGAATGGTCGCGGCAGCGGCGCAAGCGTGCTGCTGCCCGGCCCTGGCATCGGTTCGCGAAATTCGGCACGAATACAAGATAAATTGAAAGGAGCTCGATATGACTAAGAAATTTCAAATGATGGTTCTCGCACTGGCAATGGCGTTGGGCATGGCAATGGCGGTGAGCGCCCAGGACGGCGGCGAAAAGATTACGATCAAGCGTGACACGCGGCTCGGCTCGGAAGTTCTGCCGAAGGGCGAGTACAATCTGCGCTTCGTGGATGGCGATAAAGGCGAAGTCGTCTTTGTGCAGGGCAAACGCGAAGTGTTGAAGGCGACCTACACCGTGGCCCGCCTCGACCGCGAAGCCGCCAACAGCGCCGTCGTTTCGGCGCTCGGCAACGATGGCGCGTTCCTGCTCAAGCGCGTCGAGCTCAAGGGCAAGAATACCGCCTACGTCTTCGAGAACACGGTCGCCAAGCTGATCGCCAAGTAAGCGTTCAAAACGGCACAGCTCAAACGACGACGCACGACGACAAGAGGCGCAACGGCATTCGGCAGTCACCTGCCAATCTGGTCAGAAGATCGCTGCCCAATGCCATTGCGCCTCTTTCTTCACCCAATCAGCAGTCGGCTTGACGTGCTTCGCGTCACTGATTCAACCTTGCAGTGAATGGCGGAACATCACGCAACCAGCCCGGCGGAAAAAGATGCGAACAACAGGCCGGCGTCCTGGCGCGAACGGCTGAGCCTTCTGCGCGGCTCGCCCCGCGACCTTCTGCGCTTGCTTGCTTACACCAGGCCGTACCGCCTGCGCCTGGCCATCGCCCTGTTGAGCTTGTTCATCGCCAGCGGCCTCGGACTCGCATTCCCTCAAGTCGTCCGCCACCTGATTGACGCCGCCTTTGTCGAACACGACTCGGCACGGCTCAACGCGCTGGCGCTCACCCTCGTCGGCTTGTTCACCGCTCAGGCGGCCTTCAGCTTTTTGCGCTCATATCTGCTAGCCTACACCGGCGAGCGCATTGTCGCAGACGTACGGATTCAACTCTACAACCATCTAACTGGCCTGCCGGTCGCTTTCTATGCCAGCCGCCGCGTCGGCGAATTAACCTCGCGCATTGCTTCGGATACAAGCGTCATTCAGACAGTGACAACCGGCAGCATTACAGAGTTGCTGCGGAGTGCCGTGGTGCTGGTCGGCGGCGTGACGATCATCGCCATAACGAATCTGCGATTGACCCTGCTGATGCTGGCCATTGTTCCCGTCGTGATTATCACGGCGCACTTCTATGGTCGCTACGTTCGCCGCCTGAGCACACGGGTTCAAGATCGTCTGGCCGAAGCAAACGCCGTGGTTGATGAAACGCTTTCGGCGATCCGTATTGTGCAATCGTTCGTGCGCGAAAGTTATGAGCGCAGTCGCTATGCCTCGCGCATCCGCGAGTCGCTCGATCTGGCTATCAAGCGGGCCGTCGCCGGTGGCGGGTTCATTGCCTTCATCATCTTGATTGTTTATAGCAGCATCGCCGCGATTCTGTGGTTTGGCAGTCGCATGGTGCTACGCGGCGAGATGAGTGCGGGCGAGTTGATCGCTTTTGTGCTTTACACGTTTGTTGTCGCCAGCTCGATTGGCGGCATGACTGAGCTATTCGGTCAGTTCAATAGTGCCATCGGCGCGACCCGGCGCGTTTTCGAGCTGCTCGATACAGCGCCAGAGATTCGCGACCCGGAATCGCCCGACGCATTCTCTGAGGTGCGCGGCGCTGTGCAACTTCGCGACTTGCACTTTATCTACCCGGACGAGCGCGCTACGGAAGTTATAAAAGGCGTGAGCATCGCGGCTGCGCCCGGCGAGATTATCGCCCTGGTCGGGCCGAGCGGCGCGGGCAAGACGACGCTGGTGTCGCTCATCCCGCGCTTTTTTGACGTGACGGCGGGCGCGATCTTCATCGATGACCATGACATCAGGAATGTGCGGCTCCATGATCTCCGTGCCGTCATCGGACTTGTGCCACAAGAAACGATTCTCTTCGGCGGCTCGATCCGCGAGAACATCGCTTACGGCAAGCTCGATGCCAGTAGCGCAGAGATCGAAGCCGCTGCCCGCGCCGCGCACGCGCATGAGTTCATCTCCGAGTTTCCCGACGCTTACGACACTGTCGTCGGTGAGCGCGGCGTTAAATTGTCAGGAGGGCAGCGGCAGCGCGTCGCCATCGCGCGGGCTCTTCTAAAGAACCCGGCCATCCTGATTCTCGACGAAGCGACCAGCTCACTCGACTCCGAGTCGGAGCGGTTGGTTCAGGAGGCGCTCGACGTTCTGATGCAGGGCCGCACAACTTTTGTGATCGCGCACCGCCTCTCAACCGTTCGGCGCGCTGACTGCATTGTCGTCCTTGATGATGGGATCATTACCGAGCAGGGAACTCACGAAGAGTTGCTGGCGAGGGGGGGACTCTACAGGCAGCTTTACGATCTGCAATTCCGCGATGAGGCGAAACCGCTGCGTCGCTCGAATGCGGAGCAATGAGCTTCTGCGCTCCGAAAATAATCACACTTACGAAGTCGCTTTGCCGAGGGCATAGATCGGCATAGTCGGTTGCGGGGAACCGCCCTGCGGCTCAAGCGTAATCGCGGCGGCCTGAATCTGGCTGACGTTGGCTGGAACATCAACAATGGCGAACCCGTGGCCGCGGGTGTCGGGCTCGATTAAGCCGGCGCTGATCTTCGCGTCCGGCGTCACCACCCAGAGCTGATAAACTTTGCCTGCGGGCACAGGGGGCAGATTGGCGGTGACGACCCAGCGGCTCTTCTGATGATCCCAGTAGACGCTGCCCGACGCCGAAGGCGCGGCTTCAAGTCCTGTCATGGCAATCACAGTCCGTTGCGGCGCGGCAAGCACCGTATTGATCTCTTCTAACTCGCGGGCACGGGCTTTCTCGTCGCTGAGCTGTTCGCGCAGCTCGGCCAGTTGTTGCCGGGCCTCTGTACTTTGACCGGCAACCGCCTGCAACTGCCGGTGTTCCAGCCGCCAACTGAAAAGCGTATAGGCAAAAACGATCAGCAAGCCGGCCGCCGCCGCCCAGGGAAGCCAGGTGCCGAGCGACGAGCGTTGCGCAACAGGCGGCACCGTCGGCGTCGCTTTATCCGGAAAGTGATAGACCTGTGCGGCATCCGGGGCGGTGGGAATTGTTAAGCTGACTTCTTTTTCAATTCTCGCGTTGAGCAGGTCGCGCAGATAATGCGGCGGCGGAATGGCCGGAGACCCTGCGCTTAAGGCGTCAACGACACCGGTAAATCCGTTCAGTTCTTGCTGGCAAATCTCGCACCCCTGGCGCAGATGGACTTCAAAAGCACGCGCCTCATGTTGACTCAAAGCGCCGAGCGCGTACAATGCAGCCGTTTCCTGACTTTCTTCTGTCGGAACGTCGTGCCTCAATTGTTGAATTCCTTCCTGCCTGCTCCGCTCACCTTGATTCGAGAATCCGATACTCTTTTGGCGCTACCAGCAGAAACGTTGTGCCGGTTTCTGTATAGGTCGTTTCGTGAACACTGCCGTCCATGGCGCGGTGGTAATCCCCTGGCCCTAACCGCTCGCCATGCACGTGACAATCACCCTCGATGATCAAGAACTGTTCGACGCCGAGGTGCTGATGCGGCGGCAACGCCGTCCCCGGCCCCATGCGTACCAACGAAGTCATCTGTCCACTGGTTTCGTCAATGAAAAGCGGCTTGAAGAGAATCCCCTCGTCCCACTTCTGCCAGCCGCCATCATCGGCGAACAGCGACACAAACGTTTCGGCTTCGGCGAGTGCCGGCGCTGCGGTCGCTCGCCCCCCGGTGTTCCGGGCTTCATCGTCCGCCGTCGCGCCGCTAATACTTTTCAGCAGCCGTTCGCGCACCGCCGGCGACGGCGCGGCGTCGGGCAATGCGGCAGCCAGCGCTTCGACGGTCAGTTGATACTGACCGAGCTCGCTCTGGCAGATGGCACAGCCGTCGTCGAGATGATTCTCGAACGCCCGTGCTTCGATTTGCGTAAGCGCGCCGAGCGCGTAGAGCGCCGTGCGCTCGACGACCTCATCGGTTAATGCTGCGTGTTTCACACCTGACCTCCGAGAATCGGTCTGAGCATATCGCGCAGCTTAATCATGCCGAGCCGCGTGCGCGTCTTTACGGTGCCGAGCGGCTGGCCAAGTTTTAGGGCGATCTCGCTGTGGCTCAAGCCTGAATAATATGCTAACTCAATCACCTCGCGCTGTTCCGGCGACAGCGTTTGCAAAGCGTTGCGCACTAGCCGCTGCCGTTCGGAATAAAGCGAGGCTTCTTCCGGACTGACGCCGCCGGCGCTGACTTCGCCAATCGCGTCGAGCGGCTCTTTTCTCTGCTGATCCTGCCGGCCGGCGCGCAAGCGGTCAATCGCCCGGCTGCGCGCGATGGTCATGATCCAGGCGAGCGGCACGCCTCGACTCGTATCATAGGCCGCCGCCTGCCGCCAGACCTGCGTATACACGTCCAGCAAAACCTCTTCGGCGGTCGCGCGATCCCCAATAACGCGGATGATCAGCCCGAACACCAGCCGATTCGTCGCGTCGTAGAGAGCCGTCAGGGCGGACTGCTCACCGCCAGCGACTCTCCGGATGAACGCCACTAAATCCTGATTTCGATGACCGACCTCAACAGAATCTTGGGGGGACCCCAATGTTATCTCCCTCGCCGTCATTCTACGCGCCTGTGATGAATTACGGATTCTCGCCGCGTATTTATTGACGGTAGTTTATTGCCGCGCTGCCCGGCGCCCGCCCTGCACTCCGCCCGCTTTCAGCTAAGTCCCTGCTATTCTACAAAATTCGGCCCCTACAGCGCAAAGCCTGTGACAGATCAACATCACCGCGAGAAATCTTGTTTCATACTTGAAACAAGATTTCTTTTGTGCTATATTGATGATGCGCTGAAACAGATTATATCGGCGGAGGGCATGATGAGTACAGCAATCGAGCGCTCGCAGGGGATTGAATCGGTGCTATCGGCATTGTCGCAGCCGCTGCCGGAGACGGTCGTGCGGCAGCGCGTCGGCTGGCGCGATGCCTCGGGGCAGGAGCGCATGGTTGATTACATCGATTGGCACACGGCGGCAGACATTCTTGACGAGGTCTGCCCGGACTGGTCGCACGAGGTTCGCGACATCGCGGTGATCGGCGACCTGGTTGCGGTCACCGCTGCCATCACGATTCAAGGAATTACGCGCTGTGGCATTGGCGTTGATTCGGCGCTCGACGAGCGCGGCATCAAAGGCGCCGAGCATGATGCGCTGAAGCGCGCGGCGGTTAAGTTCGGGTTGGCGCGCTCGCTCTATCGCGGCGGCACAAAAAAGCGGGCCGCGGGCGCTGTCGCAACGCCTGCGAAGAGCGATGATCCGGTCACCGATAAGCAGTTATCAGCGATTTATGCGATTGCCAAGGCCAAGCGGCTAGACCCTCAACTCGAATCGCTCGCGCTGTTTCAATGCGAGCCGGAACAGTTGAGCCGCAATGCCGCCAGCGCCTTGATCGACCACCTGCGCAATGTTCGCCTGAGCGCCTGAACGGCTGCGCGCCTGAGCGTTTGACAACGATTTCTTTTGCGGCACGAGCAATCGGGGTTTCTTCGTGCCACATTCCCGGGGCGGACCTAAACCCTCCGCCTCGGGACGATCTTGGATTTCACTGCATGGCAGCCTCAACCATTAACACTGAATGTAAGCGCTATGGCTGCATGAAGAACTTGCTGGCCTGCTTTGCCAACTGTCGCTACGTGGGCCGTTGCGACGAGCTGCGCAACGAGTTGAGCGACAAGACGGCCCAGGCCGAGGACGACATCAATCGTTATCTGAGTGAGCGCGGGCGCACCCCGGTTCTGGTGCAACTCCTCAAGCGCGGTGTGAAATTCGACGACAAGACAGCGCGCCTGTCGCGCAAGCCGGCGGCCCAGGCGAAACCCGAAGCCGTCGCGGCGAAGATAAGCGTGACACCGAGAATAAGCGCAACAGCCGGGCCACGCCCCGCGCGGCGGACGAAACCCGCGGCGAGCGATGCAAGGCCGACCCGGCGGGTGATGGCATTGCCAGTGACTGCCGGAATGACTTCGCCGCGCGCGGCGCTGCGCCTGCCCGCAGTCGCGCCGCGCCCAGCAGGCGAGAGCCGATCAAGGAAAAGAAGCAAGATGCCGAAAAGAGTTAAACCCGAATTGAAGGTGAAGGCGGCGAGCAACGAAAGCCTCGCGGCGCCATTTACGGCAACGCCGGTCATCACGAGCAAGGCTGAAACGGCCCCCAGGCCGCCGAGCAAACGCGCCGCAACGCGAAGGCAGGCGGCGGCAAAATCTCGCAAAGGCGGCAACGGCAAAGTCTACATCATCATCGAGGGCCAGACCGCAAGCATCGTTGACGAACAGGGTTTGATGACTCACCTGTTCAGCAATCGCTCGAAGAATGCGCGTTACTTTGAAGCGAACGAAGTCGAAGCCCGCCTTCAGATCGTCCCGAAGCGCTGACCCCACACCTTCAATTCAGAGCTTAATTCCACGCCTTACGACTAGCCGTTCAGGCCGCCGGGAGTGCACGGCGGGAGCGGGCAGACCGGTGGCGGATCGCCCTGATTCGGCAGCCAGTAGCTGTCGCGCTTGCCTTTCAGGGCCTGACGGAAGAATTTCTCCGCCGTCGAGTTGTCGGCGATGATCTCGACTTCCAGCCGCTCTTTCGCGTCCACTGATTTGCTCGACCAAAAGACTTCGCCATCGCGAGCCAGTTCAAGCGCCTCGCCATTCTTCAGCTTGAAGTGAACATGGATGTTATGAGCGATAGGCCGGTTGATCGCCTTCGGCGCGTCTTCCGGCGAATAGGCGTACTTGCCATCGGGCCGCTGCCGATGCAGCTTGAACTTTCGCGGCTTGAGCAGGGCGCCGCAAAATCGTCCAGCGTTGAAGCGCAAAATACAGTCGAACTTCTTCTCGTCCACCTCCATGTGCTCGCCGTAGAGGTCTTTCATGTGTAACAGCTCGTCATGAAAGGTCGGTGACGATGTCGGGCCTTTGTTATACGCGCCGCCGCCGGCCTTCACGTGACGAATCTCGATCACACAACTTTTGCCGAGACTCTTCAACTCATCGATCTTCAGCTCCAGGCCATCGGCAACGACACGAATGTCCGACACCGATTTGGCGGATTGGAAATAGCCGATGTCGGTAGTGGAGCGATTCTCAACACGAGGTAAAAAACACCCGCTGTCCAGAATCACAGTCGCTTGTACTGGCATAAAACCTCCTGGAAGTTTTTTTGTTGATTTGTTATTTCCTTCACAGGCAAGTGCCGGGGGATGGGAGAGTCGTGTGTCGGCGTCGCCTGCGATCTTAGTTGCTACTCCCTATGACGACAAAGGGTGCCCAATAGTAAGGCTCATTAAATGAATCGCTTTGCAGCATCTTGATTTGCGCAGCTCTCAGAGCCTCGGCGGCGAGCAGGCCGTTCTGCTTCCTGGCGCGGTGAAAATCGGTCATCAGTGTCGTCGTCGCCAGCGAATCGACCGGCCACAGACTGGCAAGCACGGTCGGCACGCCGTGCGCCAGAAAAGGTCGCACGAGGCTAACGATGCCTTCACCCCGGTAATACTGGCCTAACGCGCTTTGGCACGCCGATAATATCACCAATCGCGCACGCAGCAAACCAATTTTTTCGAACTCCTGGAGCCGCAATAACTGCTCATCTTTACCGACTCCCGCCAGCAGGAGCGCCGCGAGCCAGGGCGTTTTCTCTTTGACCAGGCAGTGGGTGGAAAAATGCGCCACATCGCAATTCACCAATTCGGCAAGCAACTTCGCTTTGGTCGCGGCGTAGCCGGTCAAGACCACCTTCTGCTTATAGAAATCAGCGCTGGCGCGGGCTTCGCGCTCAGCTTCGGGCAGAAGCGCGAGGCCGGGATAATCTTCGCGGCTGAATTGCGGATTGGCGACCGCCAGAAAACGCTCATCCGCAAGCGCTCGCTTACCCGCCGCCTTATCCAGGCAGTAGACCAGCGTCGAAGCCGACGGCACGCCCATCAGGATATGTGATTGAAGCAGATAATTCCCGGAGGGATCGCGCAAGGCGGCAAACGGCAAGCGGTGCAGCGCCTTGTCAGGCGCGATACAAAGCCGGCGGGCGCTGCCCAACTGGGTTGCAACCGGGGCGATCAGCAAATCATAAAGGCGGCGCGATTGCTCGGCCAGCTCTTCAGATGGCGCACGCTCATTGAGTGACGAGACATACTGTTGCACGAGTCGGTCGAGCATGTCGGTCGTCGCCGCGCTTTCCTTCATCTCGAAGGTGTCGCGGGTCAGGACAAAGAGGAGGGTTCCGGTGCGGCTTACCGAGTAGGAAAGCAAGGTCAGATCGGCGGGAAGCCGCCGGCGGATTTCATCAAGTGTGAGCGGGTTGGCCGAACCCTGCGCCGCGAGGGACGATGGCGAGGACCCTGGCGTGGCCACCGTGTTTGTCGGTGCTGCCAGGTCGTCGAGCAGCGTCCGCGCCCGCGCCTGTTCGCTCAGGTTGAAAGCCACGACCGATTGGCCGAAGCCATGCGCTTCGAGCTGAATCATCTGATCGAAGACATCCTGGCTGGCGTCAAAAAAATCGCTGCGATTGCTCTGTTCGCTGACCCGACTGCGATACGTTTCGATGAGCCCGATGGCGCGCTTGAGATCAGCCCGCGCCTTCTCCGTGATCCCGGCGCGGGTGTAACTCGCGGCCCGCGCCTTAAGCACTTTGAGCAGCGGTAAGGGTTGTTCTTCACTGCTTTCGGCGAGGCGTTGTGCTTCAGCATAACGCGACTCGGCCTGCTCAAGGCTGCCTTGCTGCGCCGCGATGTCGCCGGCGCGCAGCAATACCAGCGATTGCGTGTAGGCCCGTTGACGCTCAGGAATCTGCGCGAGCGCGGCCATGGCTTTCCGCATCGCTGATTGGCTGTCGCCGAACTCATGGCGTTGTGCCAATTCCAGGGCGATGAACGAAGCGGCCTGGGCAATCGCCGGCTGATGCGGGCTCTGCTCGGCGTAATGCAATGCCTGGCGGGCGTAATGCAGGGCGAGGTCCGGACGGTCAGTCTGACGATAAAAGTCCGCCGCCAGCAATGTGTTACTGGCGAGATCGATCAGACTCGGCGCGTCGGTCAGAAAAAGTCGCGACGATTGGCGCAGATACTCCAGCCCTTGCGACACGTTGCCGAGGTGCCAGTAGGCGTTGGCCATAGTCTGCATCGTCTTTGACTGCACGTAAGGCTTCCCGTGACCTTCGATGTTCGCCCTTTTACAGTAGTTGAGGGTGAGCGAATCCTGGCCGAGCCGCGCAGAGAGCCTTCCCACCTCTATTAGCCCGAGCGCGTGACGAAAAGGCCAGGAATATGCCTCGGCAATCTTCAACGCTTCATTCATTTTCTCAATCGCGTCGCCGAACCGACTGAGTTGCGAGCTGGAATTCGCCGCTTGAAAGGTTGCAAGGTATTCATAAAAGTGATTGCCTCTGGCTTTGAACTGCCCGCTCAGCTTAAGCGCGATCCCCAATGTTTCTGTGGCGTCTCGGCTCGCCGTACGAGCCATTTCTTCATACTCAAGCGCCAGAGCCAGTTCGGCGGCGGTCTCCGCCGGAGAGAGTCCCTGTAGGTAGGCGACGAGATCGAGCAGGCACTTATCCGCAAAGGTCGCTTCCAGATGTTCGCCGACCAGTTTGATTTTTCCTAACTCACGCTCGCTGACTTCGTTTTCGGTGACAACCGCTGCTTTCAGGTATTCGAGCAAACAAGTCGTGCTGACATGCTTAAGCAGGGATTCCGGATCATTGTCGGTAATGCGTGAGGCTTCCGATAAGTTCCTTTCGGCATAGGCGCGATCAAACGCCGCGACGGTCTCTTTGTAGCGGCTCTGCTGCGAGATGGCTGCGGACACGGCGTCGAGGCGGCGGCGAATCTCTTCGCGCCAGCTCTGGTCAGTATCAATCTCTAGCAGGCGGGCGTAGTCAGCGCTGGCGGCGTCGCGCAGTTGCAATTGCTCGAAGTTGAGCGCCCGATTGAACAAGGCTTCGGGCATTTCGGGCTGGCGTTGCAGAGCTTGATCGAACGTTGCCAGCGCGTCCTCCAATTCGCCGCGCGCCAGCAGGCAGACGCCAAGGTCGTTAGCGGCGGCGGCGCTCGCCGGCTCGGCCTCGACCGCCTGGCGAAAAGCCTTGAGGATTGCCGACCCCTTTTCGTTAGCCAGCAACAGCAACCGCGCGTTTGCCAGGCGCGCGCCCTGCTCACCGCGCTGCGCCGCTTCATCAATCAGGTGGCTGGCGGCGATCATTTCATCGGATGGCCTGTCGCCCTCAGTCGGCGGCACGAACCGACCGCCCTTGAAACCGCCGGTCAGGCGGCCTTCGACCGGACGCTGTGCGGCGAACTGGCTCACCAGTATTCGCATCGCCTTTGTCGTTGGCGACTGCCATCGCCAGCGCCACAAGCCGCCTGCGACGAGGAGGAGAATCACCGCGCAGACAATGATGATGTACCACCGCCGCGTCAGGCGATGACGTCTCCCTTGTCTTAGTTTATAAACTGCCCGGCTCGTTCCTGCGTGCATGGAAAACCCACCCTTCGTGGCGGTGAACTATACACTACGGTTCGCGGTACGGCCAATGACAAAATTGACGCGGCTCACCCTCGCGCTCTTCGGTTGACAGCGCGGACGCCATGAACTACGTTCATTGCTCAGGTTGTGAGAGGGACCGCAAAATGATCAAAAGAAGACTTCGATCTCTTATCGCCCCGTCAATTGCTGCCTGCTGGATTGCCCTCGCGCTGGCGCCGCTGTCCGCCGCGCAACGGCAGCCACGGGCCGCGGCGGCGTCATACGGGGCGAGGCCGAAACTCGTCGTCGTTATCATGGTTGACCAGTTCCGCTATGATTTCCTCGAACGCTTTGAGGACCTGTTCGGCAACGATGGTTTCAAGCGGCTGATGAACGGCGCGTTCTTCACGAATGCCAATTACGATTACATACCGACGGTGACGGCAGCCGGCCATGCGGCGGTTCACACAGGCTCGATCCCGGCAATGAACGGCGTCAATGGCAACATCATCATTGACCCTGAGACCGGCAAGAGCGTCGCCTTGGTCGCCGACCCGGCAACCCACGTCGTCACCGGCGAAGGCGTGAACCTGAAAGCGACTTCGGCAAGCCCGCGCAATATGATGGGGACGACCATCGGCGATCAACTTCGACTGTCGAACAATTTTCAATCCAAGGTCATCGCGCTGTCGCAAAAAGACCGCGCCGCCATCCTGCCGGGCGGTCACAAACCGAACGGCGCTTTCTGGTATGCCCCGGCATCGGGCAGCTTCATCTCCAGCGATTATTACTTCAAAGAGCTTCCCGCCTGGGTCAAGAAGTTCAATGAGACGGTGCGCCCCGACAAGTACTTCAACGCGAAGTGGGAGCGCGCGCTGCCGCCTGAGGCCTTGCGCCGCGCACAGCCCTCGCATATCGCCGAACAGCAGCGCCCGCTCGGCGAAGACTTCCCCTACACCATCAACGGCGGGCTGGATAAACCCGGCGCGAGGTTCTATTCGCAATTCGAGTACACGCCATTCGTTGCCGATTACCTTGAGAGTTTTGCCGAGGCGGCGATTTCGGGAGAATCGCTCGGCGCCGACGATTACCCCGATCTGCTGTCGATCAGCTTTTCGTCGCCCGATCTCGTTGGTCATGCGTATGGCCCGGACAGCCAGGAGATCGTCGAGCTGTACACGCGCCTCGACCGCACGGTGGCCGCGCTGTTGAAGTTCATCGATAAGCGCGTCGGCATGAATAACACGCTGATTGCCGTCACCGGGGACCACGGCGTCGGGCCGATTCCGCGGTTGATGGAAACGCGCGGCTATGCGAGTGAAGTCATTTCGAGCAAAGGCATCGAGCAGGCCGTGAATCAGGCTCTCAAAGCCCGTTTCGGGGGAGAAAACTGGATCGTCGCCTTCGCTAACGATCAGTTGTTTTTGAATCATAGCCTGATGGCGCAAGCGAAAGCCGAGCCCGCGGAAGTCGAGCGCATCGCCGCTGACGCCGCGCTGTCGGCGAAAGGCGTGGCCTTCGCCTTCACGCGCACACAGATCATCGAAGGCCGCATGCCCGTGGGCGACCTGGCGCGGCGAGTCATGAACGGTTTCTACCGCCAGCGCGCCGGTGACGTCTGGCTGGTCGCGAAGCCGTATCATTTCTTCTTTGAGGGCGCTCAACTGGCGGCGACGCACGGCTCGCCTTATCATTACGACACGCATGTGCCGGTGATCATTTATGGCGCGGGGGTGCGCTCCGGCAGGTACAATCGAGAATGTACGCCCTCCGACATTGCGCCGACGATTGCCGCGATGCTCGGTGTCGAGCCGCCTTCAAATAGCGTCGGTCATGTGCTGGTTGAAGCGATAGCCGAGGATGGCCGTAATCAGATGGCGGGCCAGCGGTAGTCACCGGCAGAGCTGACGTGGACAAAGAATTGTTGCCGCCTTCGGGCGCCGAATTTACAACGGGAAGATGGCAGTACAGATGAGATTAAGTAGAAGCTTCCGGCCACTGATGACGTGGCTGGTAATTGGTAGCCTGATCTATTCCGCGCTCGCCGTTCCGGCTTCAGCAATCCAGCAGCGCACGCGCCCACGCCCGACGCCGCCGAGGCCACAGCCGAAGCCCGAGTCGGCGGCAATGACGCCGCAGGAGACGCTCGACCGCGTCCGCGCCTCGACCGACCAGCAAGAGAAAATCGGCTTGCTCGAAAGGCTGCTTGCCGCGAACCCGGCCGAGCCCTTCAATCTGCAAGCCCGCGAATTGTTGATGCGCGAATATGCGCTCAAGGGCGAGCAGATGCTGCGCGAGGGGAATCCGAAGGCGGCGACACAAGCGTTCAAGTCAGCCGTGCGGGTCGCGCCTGCCGTGATCAATGACAAGATTTTCGGCCAGTACATCTTCCCGCTGCCGATGGCGATGAACGCCTTCGGCTATCGCAGCGAGTCGGTTGACTTGATGCGCGCCATCGAGCCGAGATTTGCCGAAGACGCGAATCGCATGATCGAGGTCGGCTTCTTCTACGTGCAGATCGAAGCGCCGCTCGAAGCCCTGCGCGTGTTAGAGCAGGCCGTCCGGCTCGCGCCTCAGGATCACCGCGCGCATAACAGTCTCGGCACCGCTCTCCTGGTCAACCTGCGGCTGGACGATGCGGCGGCGGAGTTCCAGCGCGCTCTAGAGCTGGACTCAAGCGACGAGTACGCCAATCTCAATCTCGGAAACCTGGCGCGCGCCAGCGGCGCGTATGACCGGGCCATTGATTTTTATCGCCGGCAGATTCGCCTGAAGCCGGACGACGGCGAGGCGCACGGCGGCATGGCGATTGCGATGCTGGCGCTCGGTCGCGACGAAGAGGCGCAGGCAGAGATTCGCAAGACGCAATCGCTCGCCGGCGATTACCGCTTCATGACCCAGCTTGCCTACTTCTACACCACACGCAAGAAAGCACAGCAGGCGCGAACGCTGATTCAGCAGGCGTTGAAGATCGAGCCGCGTTATGGCTGGGCGCTGATTACCAAAGGCAACATCGATCAACTCGAAGGCCGCTACGGTGACGCGCTGGGCACGCTGATTCAGGCGCAGGCGCAAGCCACTTTCCCGACGCTGACCTTCGAGCTGGTGAAAGCCTTGATGTCGCTTGACGGCTACGACCAGGCAATTGAAGTGATGGACAAATCTTTCAAGGTGAATGAGGCCGGCGAATTTGAAACATTGCTCGGCGGCGCGGTCGCGGCGCGCTCGCCGCGCCTCGACGTGCTGCTCGAACGCGAGCGCCAGGCATCGCTCTTTCTAAATGATCAGCCGACGACCTCTTTGCAGTACCGGCTCGCCGAAACCCTCGGCAAGATGGACTACTATATCAAGCAGGTAGTGGCCGCCAAGAAGTCGGCATCGCCGGCAAGCGCGCGTCGTCGCGGACGTCCCACACAGACGCAAGCAGAACCCGCGGGCCAGGATGACCCGGGGTCGCCATCGCGTCCACGTCGAGCGCGCGATTCGTCAGCCGGCGAAGCGACGACGCTTGAACTTTCTGCCGGCAGCGATGCCGGGCTACCGGGTGTCGCTGAGCTGATGCGCGCCATCACCCAATTCACCACTCTCGACGACGGTCGTCAGCCGTTCCGCATGGTCTGGGTGTCCAGGAGGCTCACCGAAAACAATTTGGCATTGGATGCCGCCGAGCAATTGGCGCGACGCGCCCTGGCGATGGCCGACGCGGCGACTGAACCGGCGGGCTCGATGCGGGACGCGCCGTTGCTCGACCGCGATGGCCGGCGCTCGGTCTTCCTGGGCCGCGCCTATGATGCGCTCGGCTGGGTCCAGTTGAAGAAGGGCAACTCAGCGGCGGCGGTCGAGAGTCTTTTGAAATCGGTCCAAGCCTATCTCCCGAGCGCCGAGCGCAAAGCCGCAATGTGGCACCTCGCGGTCGCCATGCAGGAGGCCGGGGACAACCGCCGCGCGCTCGACTTTTACATTGCCAGCTATGAGCCGGAAGCGGCGACCGCCGCCGTTCGCCGCGCGCAGATCGAAGCGCTCTACAAGAAAGTCAACGGCTCGCTCACCGGTCTCGAAGAAAAACTGAAGCAACCCTGAAGAGTGACCAGTGACAAGAGGGAAGCGCAGTACTCTTATCACCCGTCACTTGTCACTCGTCACTGGTCACTCTGAATGATTGGCGCGTTAATTATCGACAAGCCAGAGGGGTTGACCTCGCATGACGTCGTGGCGCGCGTGCGGCGTGCCGCCCAAACGCGGCGCGTCGGCCACGCCGGCACGCTCGACCCTTTTGCGACCGGCGTCCTGGTGGTCTGTCTTGCGCGCGCGACTCGTCTGCTGCAATTCCTCGTCGGCTTCGATAAAGAATACCTCGCTACCGTCCGTCTGGGTTTCGCCACCGACACGCAGGATTACACCGGCAAACAGATCACCCCGCTTCAATCATCAGAGTTATTGAGCGGAGAAGAAGTCGCGACGATCTTGAAAGCGTTTGTCGGCGCGCAGTGGCAGACGCCGCCGATGTTTTCAGCCAAGAAAGTCGCCGGCGAACGCTTGTATGTCGCGGCGCGCGCGGGCCGCGAAGTCGAGCGCCAGCCGGTTGCCATTACGATTAGCGAGCTTGAGCTGTTGCGGCTGGGCGAGATGAGCGCCGAGGGGACACGAGATTTCTTGATTCGCGTGCGGTGTTCGTCGGGAACCTATGTGCGAACTCTAGCGCACGACATCGGCAACAGGTTAGGAACCGGGGCGCATCTGTCGGCGCTGCGCCGAACGGCGGTCGGCCACTTCCGCATCGAAGACGCGTTGACGCTCGCAGAGGTCGAACGGCGAGGCGGCGATGGCTCACTCGGCGAGGCGATGATCTCGCCCGCGGCGATGCTGAGTCACCTGCCAATGTTGCAGATCGGCGACGCGGATTTGCGACTCGTGCTGAATGGCCGTGAGCTGGCGCTCGGAATGGGCGCTGACTCGGTTGGGGCGATGGTGCCCCCGGTGACGCGAATATGCGACAGGGCAGGCGATCTTGTGGCGGTAGGCCAGGTTGATAGCGGACGCCGCCTGATTAAGCCGCGGGTAGTCTTGATAACAACTGACTAGACGAAGCCGCGGCGCTTGCAAGCCATGCTATAATCCTTCGCAGAAGCGAGAGCCTTGCACCAGTTCATTGAAACGATGCGATTTAGATATGATGCAGAGTTCAGCCATAGTGGCTGAATGATCGGGCAGTCGCGCCGTTTCGCTGCCGACCAGCCCCCGGCGGTCGTGAAATCGGGCGCCTAGGCTCAACGCACCAGCAGGCATCGAAGCGCGCAGATCGCGTGCTCCCGTGCAGCGTCGCCCTTGCATGTGCAGGTTGGCTGAAAAGCCCTGGCGCTCGCGGGGAGCGCTCGTCCGGCGTTTGCAGGTCTGGGATTCGGAGGTTATCAATGAGCGAAAATAAGTTCAACATCAGCGATTTGCTCGAAACCCATCGCCGCGACCGCGAGCGGCTGCATTGGGAAGGCAGCTTCCGTGATTATTTCGAGCTGGTGATGCAAAACCCCAGCGTCTCGAAACTCTCGCATGCACGCGTCTGTGACATGATCCTGGCCGCCGGCGTTGAGAAAGTCAACGAAGGCTCGCGCGACGAGGTCACCCGCTACAACTTCTTCGCCGACGAACTGTTCGGCATCGAAGGGCCGATTGCCAAGATTGTCGAGTACTTCAAGTCCGCGGGCCAGCGCCTAGAAGTCCGCAAGCGCATCCTCTTGTTGATGGGGCCGGTCGGCGGCGGCAAGTCGACGATTGTGACGATGCTCAAGCGCGGCCTGGAACACTGGTCACGCACAGAGAATGGCGCGGTCTATGCCATTAAAGATTGCCCGATGCACGAAGAGCCGCTGCACCTGATCCCGCTCGAGCTGCGGCCCGAAATCGCCAAGCACTATGGCATCTATATCGAGGGCGAGCTCTGCCCGCAGTGCCGTTACAACCTTGAGCATGTCTACCACGGGCGGCACGAAGATGTGCTGGTGCATCGCATCGTCTTTTCAGAGAAAGAGCGTATCGGCATCGGCACGTTTGCGCCTTCGGACCCCAAGTCACAGGATATTACCGAGCTGACCGGCTCGATTGACCTCTCGACGATTGGCGAAGTCGGCGTCGAGAGCGACCCGCGCGCCTATCGCTTCGACGGCGAATTGAACATCGCCAACCGCGGCTTGATGGAATTCGTCGAGATGTTAAAGGTCGACGAGAAATTCCTCTACAGCCTGCTGACCCTCTCGCAAGAGCAGAACATCAAAACGGGCCGCTTCGCGATGATTTACGCCGACGAAGCGATCCTCTCGCACACCAACGAGAACGAGTACAGCTCGTTTGTCGCCAACCGCAAGAGCGAAGCCCTGCAAGACCGCATCATCATGATCCGCGTGCCTTACAACCTGAAGGTCTCGCAGGAAGAGCGGATTTATGACAAGCTGCTTAAGCAGAGCGAGGCCCTGCGCAGCATCCACATTGCGCCAAACACGCTGAAGGTCGCGGCGATCTTTGCGGTGACGACGCGGCTCGAAGAGCCGAAGAAAGCCAACATCGATATCGTTAAGAAGATGAAGCTCTATGATGGCGAAGATGTCGAAGGCTTCAAGTCCAAAGACGTGCGCGAGCTTCAAGAAGACACGGTGCGCGAAGGCATGGACGGCATCAGCCCGCGCTACATCATCAACCGTTTGTCGGGGGCGTTGGTGAAAGATAACATCACCTGCATCAACCCGATTGACGCGCTGCGGGCGATCAAGGACGGCTTCGAGCAGCACACGGGAATCTCCGGCGAGCAGCGCGAGCGTTACCTGAACCTCATCGCCGTGGCGCGGCGCGAGTACGACGACATCGCCAAAAACGAAGTGCAGCGCGCCTTCGTCTATTCATTCGAAGAGATGGCCAAGGGGTTATGCGACAATTACCTCGACAACGTCGAGGCGTTCTGCAATAGAGAGAAGCTCAAAGACCCGATCACCGAAGAGGAGCTGGAGCCGGATGAGAAGCTGATGCGCTCAATCGAAGAGCAGATCGGCATCAGCGAAAACGCCAAGAACACCTTCCGGCAAGAGATTCTCATCCGCATCTCTAGCCACGCGCGCAAGGGCAAGCCCTTCGAGTATCGCTCGCACGAGCGCTTGAAGGAGGCCATCGAGAAGAAGATCTTCTCTGACCTGAAGGATGTCGTGAAGATTACCACTTCAGTGAAGCAGCCCGACGCCGACCAGTTGCGCCGCATCAACGAAGTGATTGACCGGTTGGTGACGGATCACGGCTATTGCACCAACTGCGCCAACGAACTGCTCACGTATGTCGGCACCCTGCTCGCTCGCTAGCGGCGCGGGCGCGCAAGCCGTACTGTTTCTCGAAACGCCCGCACACTCCCACGGATGTGCGGGCGTCGCTTTAGGATGGGCTTATGTCAGTTCAACGCAACGACTGGTCATTACAGCGCAAGGGGCAGATCGATCAGGAGCGCCACAAGGAGCGCGTGCGCGACGCGATCAAGAAGAACCTCGGCTCCATCGTCTCGAACGAGGCCATCATCCTCTCCGATGGCAAGCGCAAGGTCAAAGTGCCGATCCGCTCGCTCGACGAGTACAAGTTCCGCTTCGATTACCGCAAGAAGAAAAACGTCGGCACCGGCGACGGCAAGACGCAGGTCGGCGATGTCATCGGGCGCGAGGGGCAGCCGGGGCCGGGCACAGGCTCGGGGCAGGGCGCCGGCGACCAGCCGGGACAGGAGTACTTCGAGGCCGAGGTCGATATTGACGAGATCGCCAAGCTGATCTTTGAAGACCTGCACCTGCCTTACCTCGAAGACAAGGCCAAGCAGGCCGTACAGTCAAAGACTACCAAATTCACCGAGATTCGCCGCGCCGGCATCCTGGCGAATCTCGACAAGCGCCGCAGCATCCTCGAAAACATCAAGCGCACGGCGCGCGAGTCGGGCGAAGCGCGCCTCGGTCGCTTCAAGAAGGAAGACCTGCGCTATCGAACCTGGGAAGAACAGGTCAAGTACGAATCCAACGCCGTCGTCATAGCAATGATGGACGTAAGCGGGAGCATGGGAGACTTTAAGAAGTACATTGCGCGGTCGTTCTACTTCTGGATGGTGCGCTTCCTGCGAACCAAGTACGATCACGTCGAGATCGTCTTCATCAGCCATCACACAGAGGCCAAGGAGGTCACCGAAGAACAGTTCTTCACTCAGGGCGAGTCGGGCGGCACGGTGGTGTCGTCGGCCTATCGCCTGGCGCTCGACATCATCGGCGAGCGCTTCCCGCCGCGCGACTGGAACGTCTACCCGTTCCATTTTTCGGATGGCGACAATTACTATTCGGATAATGACGAGGCGGTGCGGCTCGCCGATGAGTTGATTTCGACGTGCAACCTTTTCGGCTACGGCGAGATTGGCGAGGAGGGCGCGTCGAGTTACCGGCGCTCATCGGGCGCGCTGCTGTCGATCTTCAAAGATCGCTTGAAGCATCAGCAGCGCTTCGTCGGCGTGCGCATTGACGACAAAGAAGAGGTCTATCCGGCGCTCAAGGATTTCTTTGGCAAGCGCGGCGAACAGGCTTGATTCAGGCAGGGCCATCGGCGGAGGAATGAAGCTCGCGGGGGAGAGCAAAGCGATGAACGATAGGGAAGTGAAAGAACTGGAAGAAGCCCTGGAGCAGATCTGGGAAATCGCCACGGTCAAGTTCGGTCTGGACCCATTCCCGGTGCGGTTCGAGATCGTCCCGGCGACGGTGATGTACGAGATCGGCTCTTATGCGCTGCCGGGCCGTTACTCGCACTGGACGTTCGGCAAGGCTTATCATCGCCAGAAGATGATGTATGATTTCGGGCTGTCGAAGATTTATGAGGTCGTCATCAACTCGAACCCGTCGTACGCCTTCCTGCTCGAAACCAATTCGCTGACGCAGAACAAGATGGTGATCGCGCATGTGCTCGGCCATGTGGATTTCTTCAAGAACAACGTTTACTTCTCGAAGACGAACCGCCGCATGGTGGACGAGGCCGCCATCCACGCGCGGCGCATGAGCGAGTACGAATTCACCTATGGCCGCAAGGTCGTCGAAGAATTCCTCGACGCCGTGCTGTCAATCGAAGAACACGTTGACCCGAACCTTTTCATCCGCAAAAAGGCGCGCAACGCCGAGCGCGGCAAAGACGAGTCGCCGAAGCGGCGCGAGGGTCGTTACGATGACCTGTTCGAAGAAGCCGAGCTGGCCGGGCAAGCACCCGAAGCCGACGGCGATGACAAGCGCAAGCTCCAGCCCGACCACCCACTGCCGGAAAAAGACATCGTTTACTACCTGATGAAGCACTCGCCGATTCTCGAAGACTGGCAGCGCGATGTGATCGCGATGATCCACGAAGAGATGGAATACTTCATCCCGCAGATGCAGACCAAGATATTAAACGAAGGTTGGGCGAGTATTTGGCATTCGCGGATTATGCGCGAGCTTGACCTGCCAACCAGCAATCACCTGGAGTTTGCTGAACTGCATGCCGGCGTCGTCTCGCCGCACAAAGGGCAGTTGAATCCATACTATCTCGGCTATCGCATCTTTGAAGACATCGAAAAACGCTGGAACAATCCGAGCAAAGAGGAGCGCGAGAAATTCGGGCGGACGGGCGACCAGGGGCGCGAGAAGATGTTCGAGGTGCGCGAGCTAGATAATGACATCTCGTTTCTTCGCAACTACCTCACGGAGGAGCTGTGTGAAGAGCTTGACCTGTTCGTCTACCAGCTGGTTGACGAAGAGGAATGGACGGTGACCGAAAAGGCGTGGGAGAAGGTGCGCAATCAGCTCGTCGCCAATATGACCAACTTCGGCTTTCCGTATATCGAAATCGTTGATGGCGATTACAACCACAACCGCGAGCTTTATCTCATGCACCGCTTCGAAGGCATTGAGCTTGACCTTCGCTATGCGCGCAAGACGCTCGAATATGTTCATAAGCTCTGGGGCCGCAAGGTCCACCTTGAAACCATCGTTGACGAAGAGGCGATGGTGTTGCACTACGACGGTCAGGAGCATGACGAAGATTGAGGCCCCTCACACGCCTCGCCCGCCGCCGCTTGAACCGACCCGCCTGCAAACGGTAAAGTGCCATCTGAGCTGATCGCGTACACAACATCGTAAATCAAAAAAACGAGGACCACTCGAATGCACCATCGCAGACTGCTCGCCGCCCTGGCGGCTGCGGCTCTAGTCGCGCCGCTGTTGTTTTCGAGCCCCGCACAGGCATGGGGCGAGGAAGGCCACCGCTATATCAACCGCGTCGCCGCCGAGCATTTACCCGACGACGTGCCGCCCTTTCTAAAAGCGGCCTCGGCGCGGCTCACCTTCCTGGGCCCGGAGCCGGATCGCTGGCGCGACAGTAAGGAACTTTACAAAGCCCTCGGCGAAGTCAACGCGCCGGATCATTTTATTGATATCGACAAGCCGGAAGATTTCAGCGCCCTGCCCAACGACCGTTATCAGTATGCGGTGTGGCTGCGCGCACAGGGCAAAGACCCGAAAGACATCGGCTTCCTGCCTTACGCCATGCTTGAGGGCTATCAAAAAATGCAGGTGCTGTTTCGCATGTGGCGCGAGCCGCAACACGCCGCCGAGCGCGAGCAGATCGAACAGAACATCGTCTACTATGCCGGGGTCCTGGGGCACTATGTCGCTGACGGGTCGCAGCCCTTGCACGCCTCGATCCATTACAACGGCTGGAGCACGAGCGCCAACCCTGAGAACTTTACGCGTGAGCCATTGCACTGGCGCTTCGAGGGCGAATACGTCAAGGCGCAGATTAAGGCGGAAGATTTCAGCAGCCTGGTGAAACCGGCGCGGCGGCTCAACGACCCGTTTGCTGACATTGTCAGTTACTTGTTGGAGTCGCACCGCCTCGCGCCTGAAGTCTATCGCATGGATAAGACGGCGCGCTGGGAGCCGAGCAATCGCACCCCCGCGTCGAAACAGTTTGTCGCCGAGCGGTTGGCCGCCGGGTCGCAGATGCTGGTCAACCTCTGGTACACCGCATGGATGAATTCGGCAGACCCTAAAAGCACACGCGCGGCTCAAATTGGCGGGGCAGCAAAAAAAAATGACAAGGATGTGCAACCCGTGCGTTCAAACAAGTGATGGAGGCGTTCAAGCCAGAGCACGGGCTGGAACGTTAACGGTTTTTACTTGAACGCCTCCTTCGCATCCACCTTTCCATAGGCACAGGCCATCCTCGTTGCTCGCCACCTGATAGGCGCGCGGCAATCCGAATGGCTGTCTGCCGGCCCTCGGGTCCGTCGAAAGTAATCCTCATTATCATCACCAACCGCTGTTCTCATCGTCGGCGCAACCCTGCGCTTGGCTTGCCTCTCAATGAGCGTGACCGCTAGACTTTCCCATCTATGACTGAGCAGGTGGCGGAGATAGCCATAATCGGGGCGGGGCCGGCGGGGGCCTTTCTGGCTTCGCGGCTGGCAGAAGCGGGTCGCGATGCCGTGCTATTCGACCCCAAAGGCGCATGGGAAAAACCATGCGGTGGCGGCGTGCCGACCAGGGCGCTGCGTGAATACGCGAGGCTGCTTAACCGCACAGAGTACCCGCGCAAGTTGATTCGTCGAGTCACCCTGGTGTCGCCCGATATGCGCCGCATCACGATTGACTTCGACGAGCCCTTCGCCATCTATTCTCGCCAGGTGCTAAACGGGCTGGTGCTAGACCGCGCCATCGAATCAGGGACGCGATTCATTCGCGCCGCGGTCACGGATTTCAAACGTCACGCCGATCACTGGCAGATCACTACCGATGGCGGGCAGAGCTGGCGAGCGCGCTTTCTTGTTGGCGCCGATGGCGCGGCAAGCCCGACGCGCCGCAAGCTGGTCGGCATTTTCCCCAAGCAAGACCTGGCGCTGGCCTTCGGTTATAACGTCAAGATGGGCGACGCCGAAAAGACACCGGCCACCGACGGCAGTATGCAATTGCAGGGCGAGCCGCAAGACGAAGTCGTCGTGCAGTTCCTTCGCGATTTCACAGGCTATGTCTGGGCTTTCCCGCGACCCGGCGTGATGAACTTCGGCGTCGCGTCGAAGCTCGGCGAGCGTACCTCTGACGAGTTACGCGGCATACTGAAACAATTCGTGGGCGATTATTACGGCGGCCAATTGCCCGCGGCCGACCGGTTGAGCTTCTTTGGCGCGAAAATCCCGACGCTCGATTACGCAAGCTGGCGGGAGTTAAAGACCATCGGCGAAGGTTGGGCGCTCATCGGGGATGCCGCGGGCTTCGCCGACCCGATTACCGGCGAAGGCATTTACTACGCCTTCCGCTCGGCTGACTTGATGGCCGAGGCGCTGCTCCAAGCATCTGCCAATGCGTATTCGATGGCAACCGCGAAGTATGAGCAGGATTGGCGCGCGGCCTTCGGCCATGATCTTGAGCGCGCGTCGCGCCGCCTGCCGCTGTTTTATCGCGGGCGCTTCTTCGGGCGACGGTTCACCGACGCGATGATCTTGCTGGCGAAGTACCATCGCGGCGTGCGGCGCGTGCTGGTCCGTGCCGTCGTCGGTTATCAAAGTTACGCGACGTTAAAACGTGAGCTGTTGCGCAACGTGCTGCGCGTCTTTTGAATAAATGATGAAGTATGAATGACGAATGGTGAGCTGAAGAGGAAAAGGAAGCCGGATGATCTATAGACAATCCCCTGCCTTCATTCATCATTCACCACTCATCGCTCATCCTTTCTGAATGCGTGGGTCAATGGCAAAGAGCCGATCACCTTTAATCATTATCTTCATCACCATCTTCATTGACCTCATCGGCTTCGGTATCGTCATCCCGGTCTTGCCGCTGTACGCCGAACGTTATCACGCCTCGGAAACCGTCATCGGCCTGATGCTGGCGTCGTATTCGATGATGCAGTTTGTCTTCGCGCCGATCCTCGGTCGGCTCTCCGACCGCGTTGGCCGTCGGCCCGTACTGCTGTTGAGCCTGATCGGCACCTCGCTCGGATTCCTGTTGATGGGCTTTGCGCGCCTGATTCCGTTCGGCGTGTCGCTCTTCGGGCTGGCGCCTGTCGTCATCTGGCTTTTCCTAGCGCGTATCATTGACGGCATCAGCGGCGGCAACATCTCGACGGCGCAGGCTTATATAGCCGATGTGACGCCGCCCGACGACCGGGCTCGCGGGATGGGCTTGATTGGCGCGGCCTTCGGCCTCGGCTTTATCTTTGGCCCGGCGCTCGGCGGATTGCTGAGCCACTTTTCGCCGGAAGCCCCGTTCTTCTTTGCCGCAGGGCTCGCCGCGCTGAACGCCACCGCCCTCTATTTTCTTTTACCCGAGAGCCTCGCACCCGAGCACCGGCATGAGGCGCGCCGCGGCGCACGCTTGCAACAGCTTATTGAGCAGGCCGGCAACTGGCAGTTGAAGGCAGTCTTCGCCACTTACTTCTTTGCGACCGTGGCGTTTGCCATGCTAACGGCGACCTTCGCGCTCTTCGCCAGCCACCGCTTTCGTTTCGACGCGACGCACACCGGCTACATGTTCGCCTATGTCGGCGTCATCGGTGCGTTCATACAGGGCGGCTTGATCGGCAAGCTGGTCAAGACCTTTGGCGAGAAGATGCTGGCGGTCGCGGGCACGGTGATCTTCTCCGCCGCGCTATTCGCCTTGCCATTGGCGCAGGCGTTGCCGATGCTGCTCATCGCCAGTTCGGGCATCGCCATCGGCAACAGTCTGGTGACGCCGACCCTCAACAGCCTGGCCTCAAAGAGTATCGCGCCGGCATTCCAGGGACGCATCCTCGGGGCAATGGCCTCGGTCGCGAGCCTGGCGCGCATCATCGGCCCGATGCTTGGCGGCTTTCTGCTTGGCCGCGATAATGAGCAAGAGGTTTATTATGGCAAGACGGTCTATTGGGTCAGCGGCACGATTATGGTGATTGCGCTGGCGCTCGCCGTATCGCTTCACGCCCGCAGCGCCGAAGCCGGCAACCCCACGGTTGCCATCGAAGAATAGAGGAAACCTACATGAGCCTATACATTCTTAGCGTTTGGATTCACGTCCTGCTCGCCTGCGTCTGGGTCGGCGGGATGATTTACACCGCCGCCGTCGTCATTCCGTTTGCCGTCAAGCACAGCCCCGACGAGCGGCAGCGGATTCTGCGCGGCCTGGCGCGCAAGTTCAGGATGATCGGCTGGACGTCTGTCGTCTTGCTCATCATCACGGGCTACTACAACGCCACGCAGCGGTATGCGCTCGAAGGCGCAAGCGGGCTGTTTGATAAGACGCGCGTTGGCTTCTGGCTGCCCCGCAAGCTGGAAATTTTTGTCCTGATGGTGCTGCTGGTGCTATTCCACGACATCATGAGCCTGCGCGCCGCGAAGCAATCCGGCGGCTCGCGCGACGCCGCGCCCGGCAACCGGCTCGGCTCAATCGCCGCCGCCATTGCGACTCTGCTGGCGCTTGCGGTGCTCTACTGCTCTGTGCGGATCGTGCGCGGTTAGCCTATTGACTTACCGGCTGGCTTCTTTGCCGCAAGGCTTCAAACAAGACGACGCCGACAGCGACCGAGACGTTCAATGACGTGATGCGACCGTGTAGCGGAATCGAAACCGTCACGTCGCAACGCTCGCGCACCAGCCGGTGCAGGCCGTGACCTTCGCCGCCGAATACTAGCGCCACCGCGCCCCTGTAGTCGTACTGCGCATAACCCATGTCGCCCGAAGCCTCGACGCCGACGACCCAGACATTGCGCTGTTTGAGTTTCTCGATGAACGACGCCAGGTTGGTGACGCGGGCGATGGGCAGGTATTCGGTGGCACCGGCGGCGGTCTTGGCGACGACTTCGGTGACGTGCGCGGCGCGGCGTTCGGGGATGACGACCGCCAACGCCCCTGCACATTCGGCTGTGCGGATAATCGCGCCGAGGTTATGCGGGTCTTCGACCCCGTCGAGCAGCACCAGTAAGGATTGCGGCGTCAGGCGGCCGAGCACCTCATCTTCGTCGGTATAGCTGGCCGCCGCGGCGATGGCGATAACGCCTTGATGGTTGGCGCCCACGGCAAGCCGATCAAGTGCAACGCGCGGCTCTTTGCGAATCGGCACCCGCGCCCGCTTTGCCAGATCAAAGATGTCGCGCAGCCGTTCGTGCCGCGCGCCTTCGGCAATCACGATGCGCTCGATGCGCCGCCCTCCCGCGCGCAGCGCTTCAATCACCGGCAAGACCCCATAGATGTGCGCCATGCTTTTCTTTTAATCCATTGCTTGCATAAACACAACTTTAGCGGGATGCAGGAATCAGCCGCCATCTGTCATGCGCCGCCGACAGCGCAATCCGCTCACCTGCCGAGCAGTTGCTTTCTTTGCTGATAATTTGACACCGGTCGCCCCTGGCATAAAGTTCGCAATAATCCTGCGAGACCAGACGTATTGCAGGAGAAATCGCCTTGTCCGTAGCGACTGACATCAAGCAGCGCCCACAGTCCTGGCAACTAGGTTTGTCGGCGGGAGTCCTCGGCTATCTGGCGCTTGGCGCGGCGACGGGCACGGCGCGCCCTTATCACTGGTTTATGCTAGTGATTATTCCTCTGGCATTTCTCGCCGCGGAGCGTTGCCGTCGCTTCTTTCTCGATTGGGCGCCGCTCATTGCCTTCTGGCTGGTTTATGACCGATTACGCCTGTTGCAGCCGCTGTTGCTACATCGCGTTGCCGTCGCCTGGCCTTATCAGCTTGAGCGATGGGTGTTCGGCGGCCTGTTCGGCGGCGAGGTTCCCGCGCATGCCGCCCGCGCCTGGCTGGCCGCACAATCGGGAACGATAGCAGGCGCGGCATTGAGCTGGACAGCGCAGCTCGTTTACCTGTCGCATATCTTCCTGGTGCCGATGCTGTTTATGTGGTTATGGACGCGGGGCCGCGCGAATCAGCCCCATCGAGCCGGCTTTCATCGCATGATGCGGGCTTTCGCTTATCTGAATTTTGCGGCGATCTTGATTTACTTGCTCATGCCTGTGGCCCCGCCCTGGTGGGTGAGCCTGAACGGCATGACGCCGCCGACAACTGATCTCCTGTCGCAAATGAAAATCAGCGCGGCAATGGATGGCAAGCTGGTCACCGGACTCATCCGTAACGCGGCGCAGTGGTTCGCCGCGGTTCCGTCCCTGCACGGTGCTTACCCTGTATTACTGGTACTGCTGGCCTGGCGCAAACAGCCCTGGCATGTGGTCGCCGTCATGGCGGTTTATGCCGTGTCGATGTGGGCGGCAACGGTGGTACTCAATCAGCATTATGTGATTGACCTGATTGCCGGGGGCTTGCTGGCCGCGGGCGCGTTCGCCGTCAGTGACTGGCAGATGCGCCGTGCCAGCCTGATGGGGCGTGCGAAAGCGGCGAGCGCCCTCAGAGATTAAGCGGCGGCAGGGAATTCCGGGCACGACGCGTCGGTCGAATGCCGAGTCAGGCAGAGCAGCCGTTCAAGCGCAGCTCTGGCTTCGAGCGACGCCGCGCGCCAGTCCGCGTCCCCCTCCATTCGATACATCTCGGCCAGTGCGCCAAGGTATTCAATCTCCATCGATAAGTGCTTGATAACGCTTTCCATATCCATTTGGTTAGAAGCAATAGCCAGCCGATACGATGCTTGCCCCGGTGGCCTTGACCACTGCCGCCCGCCTGAATGAAAATCAGCAACGCCACCAATGAATGAATCTCCGCCGCGTTGCCAGTTTCTTCTTGCAACTGTGTTTCATTCGTGATACATTGGCAAATTGAAAGGAGTCTTGAATATGGCCAGTTTCAACAAGATCATCATCGTCGGGTATTTAGGCCGCGATCCCGAACTGCGCTACACGCCGCAGGGGACGCCGGTTTGCGATTTTTCGATTGCGACCACCGAACGGCGCAAGGACAAGTCGGGCGAGTTTCAAGATCACACGACCTGGTTCCGTGTCAGCCTCTTCGGGCGGCAGGCCGAGGTCGCCAGCCAGTACCTCAGTAAAGGGCGGCAGGTTTATATCGAAGGCTCGCTGACGCAGCGCGAGTACACCGATAAGGAAGGCAACGCGCGCACCTCGCTTGACGTTCGCGGCTCGGACCTTCAATTCATCGGGACTGCGGGGGATGGTGAACATGCGCCGGCGGCCCGTGCCACCGCGACCAGCGCGCCTGCGCCGCGTAAAGAGGCCCCTGCACGGCCAGCGCCGGCTCCGGTTGATGAGGACGATATTCCTTTTTAGGCGTGGCTGTGAGTTATGTGGGCTCAGCCTCTTAGCCGGTAAATCAGCAGCGGCAGGACGCGCGGCTGGCCCTCAAGCTCGTAGACATTCTCGCCGACTCGCGTAGCGCCCATCCGCTCGTAAAAGCCGACGGCATTCGGGTCAGCTTCGATCTCGACTTCCGCCGCGCCCAGTTCTTTAGCCATCGCCATGGCGTGCGTGAATAGACGCCTGCCAATCTGCTTGCCGATCTGCAAAGGGGATAGCCAGAGATGATCGAGCGTCACTCTGGCGCCACTTCCTATCAGCGCATAAAAGCCGACGATTTCATCTTCCACACATGCGACAAACACCTCGTTGTCAGCGATGAAATCCGGCGTGATGGTCAGGGTATTGCGCCAGTGCTCTATCCAGCTCTCAGGGTAGCCCCAATGCCGTTTGGCCGCATGGGCAATGTCAGTCAAGGTCTGGTGCATCTCCATGCCAGCTTTTTCGATCTGAACCGTCATCTTTGATCCCCAGAACACGCGGTAATCATTAGAGCCATTTTCAATAGCGTTTGCCCTGTAGCGCAAGCTAACAGCTTGCGCTACATCCAGAGGCCGCCAACGGCGCTTCCCGGCAATCGCTTGCAACTATAGAAATCGGTAACCGGCAAGTCAATGCGCCGTTTGACGAATCGCTTGTGAGTTGGTGGCACCGTTGCTATAATCGCAGCCCCAACGTGGGACGGACGCTGACCATCAAGATTAAGACAAGGCGCGAATAAGACTTTTGCCTTGTTTCTACAACCCTGCTGTTGACGCGGCAGATTTAATTGGATTTCCTTGAACAATGGCGCTGGCCGTGAAATCCATCTCCTGAGGCGCGAGCGTAGAAGACTTCGAGCCCAAAGTCTCTATATAATTGCCGGGCTCAGGTTCTAATTCCTGATCGATCAGAGGGCGTGATGCTCCAGTCGAGGCCATCCCCGCATATCGTAATGGCTGTAAGCGGCTTGGCTACATTCATTGGTTCTTGATCATCTGGCATAGTTTTGTTGATTGATGAAAGCAATCAACCTTGATCATTCCGCAACCTGTCTTCGAAGTCCATGTCGAATCGAATGAAAACAGGAGCGGCCTGCCCATACCTCACGGGCTCTACCCGCGCGAGGGGCTCACATGAAGCATCCCTTGTGCGCCCGAAGCAAAGACCATCCCTCCATAGGAGAAGCGTATGAATCTAACGACACGCACCAGGAAAATGGCGCTGGCATTGCTGCTGGCGCTTGGCGTGGTTTTCGTAAACCTTCCTGCGTTGAACACGCAGGCGTCCGACCATGGTGACGCGCCGATCAATGCCAGCGACCAGGGCATTGACCAGGGCGACACCTACCTCTTTCTCGATCCGAACGACAACACCCGCGTCGTAATGATAACCACCGTGCGCGGCTTCATCGTCCCGGGTGAATTCAACAACTTCGCCTTCTTCGATCCGGGCGTGCGTTTTCGCTTCGAGATCGAAACCACGGGCGATGCGCGGCCCGATGAATTCATCGACGTCACTTTTGCCCCGCGCACTTCGCCTTCAGCACCGCAGACCGCGACCGTGGTCATGCCTTTTGGCGAAACCTTCACCGCTCCAACCACCCCGCCGTCGCTGGCGGCGACCGCGCCCAGCCCAACGGTCACCACGGATTCGCAGACCGGCGCGCAGTTTTTTGCAGGCGTCACTGACGATCCGTTCTACTTTGATATCCCTGGATTCAGCCGGTTCCGCACCTCTGTGCTGGCCGGCAGCCCGAACACGGCGGCCTTACAACGCGGGCGCGACAGCTTCGCCGGTTACGACATCATGTCGATTGCCATTAGTGTGCCCGTATCCTACTTGAAGCTACAGCTTTCGAGCGGCAACCCGACTGCCAGTGGCATCGGTCTACAGACGACGACCGCGCGCCAGCGCCGCCAGATCCTTTCCAGGGACGGCGGCATCAATGGCGTCGGCGGCTTTCAAGTTCTTGATCGCAGCGGCAACCCTGCGCTCAACGCCCTGGTCATCCCGTTCGCGCGCAAGGATGAGTACAATGCCTCAACGCCGCAGGATGATGCCAATGGTAAGTTCGCCGGCGACATCGTCGCTACGCTTAAAGCGCTGGGGACGAGCGATGCCAACATTGGCATACTGGCGAGCGTCTACGTCGTGCGCGGTGACATGTTGCGACTGGACACGCGCATAGCCAACAGCGGCACGGGCGGTGGCAGCAACAGTGGAGCAGGCTTCCCGAATGGCCGCCGTCTGGGGGACGATGTTGTGGATACGTTCCTCTTTCTGGTAACCAACGGAGCCGTTACAACCGGAGACAACGTCAACTCGAACGACGTGGCCTTCCGCAACACCTTCCCGTTCGTCGCGGCACCGCAGCAGCCGCGCGATTCGGGCGTGGACGATAACACGCGCAATTAGCCGACTGCTGACTGCCGACCGCCGACCAGCGCCAGCCGTTGACCGACGGTCGGCAGTCACTTAACACGGAAAGACAATGGAACCTGACCTGAAGAAAAGAATTCTGCTCGGCTTGCAGATTGCCGCGCTCGCCGCTTGCTTTACGGGTTGCGGGCGACTGTCATCGTCGGCTGCAAAGGAGACGGTTGCGCCGTCCCCGGCAGCGCCGTTGCCGGCAAATAGCGAAGCCACCGAAATGGCGATCCGGTTTCTCGAAGACCGCGTGCGCCGCGACCCCGACGACTTCATCGCTTTCAACAAACTCGCCGGCTACTACCTGCAACGCCAGCGTGAAACCGGCAGTGTGAATTACCTGACGCTGGCGTCGAAAGCGGCGAAGGCTTCGCTGGCGGCGATGCCCGCCGAACAGAACGTCAGCGGGCTCGGCCAGCTCGCCTTCACCGAATTTGCCTCGCATGAATTCACCGCGGCGCGTGACCATGCGATGAAGCTGATCGAGCTGGAACGTAAGAAGGCTTATCCTTACGAAATTCTCGGCGATGCCTTCAGCGAGCTGGGCGAATACGACAAGGCGATCACGGCCTATGCGAAAATGATCGAGATCGGCGGGCGCAGCGTCAGCGGTGAAACGAGGCTGGCGCGTGCCGACCTGTTACGCGGCAACCCTGACAACGCCGTCGAGCGATTGACCTTTGCTCTGGCGCTGGCCTCTGCGCAAGACCCGCCGCCGCGCGAGACGATTGCGTGGATTCGCTGGCAACTGGGCGAGATCGCTTTTTCGAGAGGCGATTATGCGAAGGCCGAGCAGCATTATCGTGATGCCCTGACGACCTTCGCGGATTACTACCGCGCGCTTGCCGGACTTGGCCGCGCGCTGGCGGCGAAAGGCGATCTGGTGGGCGCGATTAGCAGCTACGAGCGCGCCGTTCAAATCATTCCCGATCCAGCTTTCGTGGCGGCGCTCGGCGACCTTTACAAACTGGCGGGTCGCGAGCAAGAGGCCGCCGCCGAGTACGCACTGGTCGAACAGATCGCCAAACTCAATGCGGCAAATGGCATGCTGTATAATCGGCAAATCGCCCTGTTTTACGCCGACCACGATACCCGGCTCGATGAAGCCTATGCGCAGGCGAAGCGCGAATACAATGATCGTCGTGACATCTATGGGGCTGACGCGCTCGCCTGGACGGCGATGAAAGTGGGCAAGATAGGCGAAGCGCAGGCAGCCATGAAAGAGGCTTTGCGATTGGAAACGCGCGACGCGCGATTGTTCTACCACGCGGGGTTGATTGCACAAGCGGCGAATGACTCGCAGGCGGCGCGGGAACTCTTAAAACGGGCGCTTGCGCTCTCGCCGCAGTTCGATCTCTTGCAAGCGACGAAGGCGAGGCAAGCTCTCGCGGCTCTCGGCGAATAGCGAACGGTTGACGAGGCGGAAGGCACGGGCCGGTGATTCTTATGGAAAAGACATTCATCACGGGTAAGCGATTGCAGGTGGCCGTTCTTACGGTGGCGGCAATCGTGCTGGGCACGGCTATCTGTGCCGGCGCGCACCCGCTCGGCAACTTCACTGTCAATCACTTTGCGCGTATCGAGCCGCGCGCTGATCGCATCAGCCTCCACTATGTGATTGATATGGCCGAGATACCGGCCTTTCAGGAGTTGCAAAAGATCAGCCGCGACGGTTCGCCTTCAAGCGATGAGCTGGCGGCCTATGCTCGGCAGCTTGCACCGCAACTGGCGGCGAACCTGCTCGTGATGGTTGACGGCGAGCCGTTGACGCTAAACGCCGTTGATAGCCGCGCGGTGACGGTAGCAGGCGCGGGCGGTCTGCCGACACTGCGCATTGAATGTGATTTCATCGCGCCTTTGAATTCCACCACGGCAGGGGCAGCGCATCGTTTACGGTTCGAGGACGCGAACTTCCGCGAGCGACTTGGCTGGCGCGAGATCAGTGTGACACCTGCTGCTGGCGTCAGCGTCTTTGACAGCACGGCTTTCGGCAATTCGGTTACCGACGAGCTAAAAGTTTATCCTGAAGACTTATTGGCGGCGCCGCTCAATGAGCGCAACGCCGAGCTCGCGTTCGCTGCCGGCGTCGTGCCTGCGGGGGCAACCGCATTAATGCGGCGAGACGGACAAAAAGTGATGCCGGCGCGTGACCGGCTCGCGGAACTGATCGCCGTGCCTGAGCTAACTCCGATGGTTGCGCTCCTGGGGTTGTTGTTTGCTGTGGCCCTGGGCGGATTGCATGCGATGTCGCCGGGACATGGGAAGACGGTGGTCGGCGCTTACCTGGTCGGCTCACGCGGCACCGCGCGCCACGCCGCATTTCTAGGGCTGACCGTAACGATCACGCATACCGCGGGCGTTTTCGCGCTGGGGTTGGTGACCTTGTTCGCCTCACAGTACGTGTTGCCGGAAAAACTTTTCCCTATTCTCAGCCTGGTTTCGGGGTTGATTGTTGTTGGTCTGGGAGGCAGCCTCTTTGTCCGCCGTTTACGCCTCGCTCTGCGCGGTAGGCATGACAGAGAAGCAGCACGCCATACGCACCATCACGAAGCGCATCCGCATCACCGCGATCATTCACATGACGAGAGTCACCCGCATGACCACTCGCATGACCACTCGCATGACCACTCGCATGACCATTCGCACGGCCACTCGCATGAAGGCGTCCATGCCCATGGCGGCGTTGAGCATTCCCACCTTCCTCCGGGCGCAGACGGCTCGCCTGTGACCTGGCGCAGTCTGCTGGCGCTCGGCATCTCAGGCGGTCTGTTGCCTTGCCCGTCGGCGCTGGTGGTCTTGCTTTCAGCCATCTCTTTGCATCGCGTCGGCTACGGATTGCTGCTGGTGATTGCCTTCAGCGTCGGGCTGGCCGGCTCGCTCACGGCAGTCGGGCTGGCCTTCGTTTATGCCGGCAAGCTCATCAAGCGGCCCTTGCGTTGGGGTTGGCTGCCGCGTGTATTGCCCGTGGTGAGCGCCTTCGTGATTGCCTGCGCCGGGCTGGCGATCTGTTATGAAGCGCTGCTTAGCGCCGGCTTCAATCCCGCCGCCCGGGTCGTGCAATGGTTTAAAGCGGGAGCCGGCAACATACCGGATGGCAGCCACCTTTCGACCGCATCGGCGCTCATCTTCGGCCTGATTTTCGGGCTGAAACATGCCGTCGAAGCCGACCACCTCGCCGCCGTCGCGACGATTGTCAGCGAGCGCAAGAGCCTGCTGAGCTCATCGCTTGTCGGCGGGCTCTGGGGCATCGGCCACACGCTGGCGTTGTTGATTGCCGGACTCGCGGTGCTGCTGCTCAATATCAAGATCGGTGATCGCGCCGCATTGGCGCTCGAATTTGTCGTGGCGTTGATGTTGATTGGGCTCGGCGTCAATGCCTTGCGGCGCTTGTTCGCGGGCGGCAAACTTCACCTTCACCCGCACCGCCACGGCTTGCGCGCCCATGCCCACCCGCATACCCACAAGCCGGATGAAGAGCCCGTTGTCGGCTCGCATCATCGCTTGCCATTCGGCGTCCGCCCGCTAATCGTCGGCATGATTCACGGGCTTGCAGGGAGCGCCGCATTGATGTTGCTTGTGCTTACGACTGTGACCTCGCGGATGGCCGGGCTGGCCTTCATCGTTGTGTTCGGCGTGGGCTCGATTGGCGGCATGATGGCGATGAGTCTGCTGCTCGGATTGCCTTTGCAATTGACGGCGAGCCGGTTCGCGCGCACGCACAAAGCCGTACAAGCTCTGGCGGCGACCTTCAGCCTCGGCCTCGGACTGATGATGGCTTATCAGATTGGCGTCCTTGACGGGTTGTTCGGCTAGGTAGGCGAGTTCGCTTTTCAAGCGAATCGTCGGCAGGCTTCGACATAGTTCATCGCGGGCAAGCCGCCGTTGGGATGGATCTGCTCAATCATTCGCTCGACCGCTTCAAGGTTCGCCGAGTGCAGCGACAGGCTTTGAACCCGACGCTTAGCGAATACGACCTCGGCAACCTCTACCCAGCCGCCCGCCAAATTGTATTGTGACCGAACCTTCTTTGTTTCTACCTGCGCGATGGCCGGCATCGCTTGACCGAAGTAGGCGAGGGCACGATCAGAGTCGAAGCTGTCGCCATAAAGCGCGTCGTCTGGGACCGTGACATCGAGCAGCCGCGCCGCCAACTGTATCGTCATCAGGCTGATCGGGAAAGCGAACGTCCAGCGCGCCGACTCGTGATAAAGCTCGATGCCGTCAGCCTGTTGATCCAGCAGAAGCTTGAACTTCAGCACCCAGCCCTTCTCTGTAAGCCGCAGCTTGACGTTCTGCTCGCTCGTCGGTGAAATCAGATAAAGGTCCGTGCCCGCCAGGTTGCGAATGCCATTGCGAATCGGCAGGGTTTCGATGAGGGCCGAGGTTTCGCGGCTGATTTGCCCGAAACCGCGCCACTCCCATATTTGTCCTTCTTCGGGTGCCTTGCCCATCGGTTTTTAATCGCCGCCTTCGGCACGCATGGCTTCCTCCGCGACAGCTTCTTGCTCATGATGGCCGAAGAGCTTGTCTTCGATGAGCGCCAGGATGCGTTCGGCGGGCTCATCCTCTAAAGCCATGCGCTTGGCTTCGATGACCAGCGCGGCAATCTCCGCGGCGCGGCCGGCAAAACGCGGATCGGGTTTGATCAAGTCTTCGATGACCCGCAACTCGCGCTCGCCACGCGGCGCATCTTTCGCCAGGTCCATTGCCACAGCCAACTGCTTGGGAATGGTTTTATTATTGATGATCAGTCCGAGCGGGCGCAGCTCTTCGATGGCCTGTTCTTTCAGCTTGTTAAGCTGCAACAGCGAATTCTTGAAGGCTAACGATCCGCGCAGAGACAGCTCAATGATCGGCTTCTGCTCGTCTTCGACTTCGCCAGTCGTGGTAATCTCGCGGCGCAGGGTGTCGAGGATTTCGGCGCGGATCGTCTCCGGGTCTTCGCTGCCGCTAATCCGGTGTTCAATTCGTTTGAAAGGGCGCTGGAAGTAATCCTCGCCGGCGCGCAAAAACTCTGTCTTGATCATCGGGCCATCGGCTTCGACCAGCAGCGCGCCGCGCTCAACATCCGCCTCTTCGACGCTGCACGCTTCGAGCGAGCCGGGATTGAAGGCCCAGTTCTCAATCTCAAAATGCTTGTGGGTGTGGCCGAGCGCCAGGTAATCGACCGCGTCGCGCATGGCCACGAGCTTCGAGATCGAAACCGCGTGTTGCACGGGACGGTTCAACTGGCCTTCGATGTCCGAATGCAAGAGCATGATGTTGGTGGCTTCGGGGCGGCGATTCCGTCTGGCCGCCTCGCCCAACAGCGGCAGCGCCGCGCCGACGGTCGAGCCATACCAATTCGACCCGAAGACCCGCGCCCCGGCAATATCGACGTAGCTGCCGGTTGCCTCATCTTCGTCCCACGCCTGCATATGCGCGCCGTTGTCACGCCAAACCGGCTCCAGGAGCTTGATATAGCGCCATTGCGAAAAGCTGCGCAGCCACGAAAAGCGCGTCGTTGATTCATGCTGATCGTGGTTGCCTTCGATAACGATGACCGGAATGCGCGCTTCGCCGAGCTGTCGCAGCATGTACATCGCGTGGTTAGCGGCTTGCGGATCAACATTGCGGCGATCAAAAAAATCGCCGGCGATGAGGACAAAATCAACCCGGCGCGCCAGCGCGTGGTGTTCGATGACGTCGCACCAGGCGCGAAAGAAGTCGCCGGTACGATCCGGCAGATTGTAACGCTTGATGCCGAGGTGAATGTCTGCAATGTGTAGAAATCTGGCCATGAAAAATCGGCGCGAGCAAAGGCGCCGGATAAATTAATGATCATGCAAACCGAATAAATTGCCGTGCGCCTTTTGATTATACTGACGGGGCGCGGGCTTCAGCCACTAAATTTTGTGAGGCTTTTCGGCACGGCCACAATTTGTGGTAAACTGTAGATCAGAAACCCCGACATCTTCACACGGAGTCTATGCAATGTCCGAAGACCGCATCATCTCGCCCGCCACCTCTGGCGATGATGAAACGCAATTTGAGCTGAGCCTGCGCCCCAAGTGGCTGCGCGAGTACATCGGCCAGAGTAAGGCCAAAGGCAACCTCGACATCTTTATCAAAGCGGCCCGCAAGCGCGGCCAGGCGCTCGACCACGTTCTGTTGTATGGCGCGCCCGGTGTCGGGAAAACGACGCTCGCTCATATCATCGCCAACGAGATGGGCAACGATATCAAGACGACTGCCGGGCCGGTCATTGAAAAGGCCGGCGACCTGGCGGCGCTGCTGACTAACTTGCAGGAAGGCGACGTACTTTTCATAGACGAGATTCATCGCCTGAATCCCGCGATTGAAGAAGTCCTCTACCCGGCGATGGAGGATTATCAGCTCGACATCATTATCGGGCAGGGGCCGTCGGCGCGCTCGATCAAGCTCGACCTCCCGCAGTTCACTCTGGTCGGCGCGACGACCCGTGCCGGTTTGATCACCGCGCCGCTGCGGGGGCGCTTCGGCATCCCTTTGCATCTCGACTTTTATCTCGTCGAAGACCTCGAAGTGATTGTTAAGCGCTCGGCTGAAATCCTCGGCGTGCAAGTCGAGCCGAGCGGCGCCCGCGAGATTGCCCGGCGCTCGCGCGGCACCCCACGCATTGCCAACCGCCTGCTGCGCCGCGTCCGCGATATGGCCGAAGTCCTCTACGATGGGCGCATCACAGACGAGGTTGCTGCTGACGCACTCAACCGCATGGACGTCGACACCTACGGCCTTGATGAAGTTGACCGTAAGCTGTTGCTGACGATCATCGATAAATTCGATGGCGGCCCGGTCGGGTTAGGAACGATCTCCGCATCGATCAATGAAGAAAAGGACGCCATCGAAGAGATTTATGAGCCTTACCTGATCCAGATCGGCTTCCTCAACCGCACGCCGCGCGGGCGCATGGCGATGCGCCTGGCGTATGAACATTTCGGCTTGCCTTACCTTGTTGGCGGGCGTCGCCCTGAACAGAACACCTTATTTGGCGAGGATGAGCCGGCACATTGAGCCGCAGCCCCGCTCCGCGCCATGCCGGCGTCGGCGCAGTCACAATTCAAGCAGCGCAAGACTCAAGCTTGCGCTGCTTTTTTCTTGCACCCGAAAAAGCAGTGTGGCGCGTATAAAATTACAGGTTTTTACAATTTGGAAAAACTTTCTTGCAACCTTTGAGGTAGACTGGTCACGTACACCATGAACCGGTGAGACAGGTGGCTCTCAAGGTGCTGAGAAAAAAATGAACTGCCGCCGGTCTTCGTTGTTTACAAAGGAGTAAGCAGCAACAGGCGGGTCGGATGATTGATGAGGGCGGTTATGCAGAACGTAGCGAAAAAACAGAGCGCAACCATCGCGATGGCTTTTCTGTTCGCGAGCCTGTTGTTAACTCCGCTGTCACTGAAAGCCATCGGCATCTCGATTGATCTTTCGGCGGGCGTTGATGCGTGGCGCCACGTCGCCGGCATCTTCACGGACAGCTATCAACCGGCGAGCGCCGCGGAACTTCTGGCCCTCAACCTGATGACCGAAGAACCTCGGCGTGACGAAGTCGAGCCCTTTACGGCCAGCCTTTTCGCCTCGGCTGTGATGCCTGACGTTGAGTTGAACGACGCCGCCTCAGTGAGCCGTGATGATCGTGTCGCCGCGACGGATTCAGTCGAGACGAATTCAATCGTTGAATCGCCCACTGCCCGTTGCACAAAGCGAGTTCGACCTGCGCCGCGCCTCACGGTGCCTGCATCGGTCGCGTCGAGTTTTATCATGCCGATTGAAGGCGCTGCCGCCGTTGCGCCGAAAGCCCTGGAAACGGCAAGAGTCGGCGTGCCGGTGAGCCGAGAAGTCGTGCGCACTTACGAGCGAGAAGTGGCGAATTACCGCTTTACGCTTGGCGAGGCGATGCGAAATGCGCCGAAAGAATTCAAGGTGATGCTCAAAGTGAAGACGCCCGATTTCCCGGCGCTTCCTGCGACTTCGACCTGCGCATTTCGCAAGGCCTTGACGCCCGAAAAGTTGAAACAAATACGTTCGGCATGGTCATTCGCAACCGAGCGTATTAACGAATCAGCCGAAAAGAGCGAATTGTAGAACCCCCCGGTGGCGGCTGTCTCTCAATAGACAGCCGCTGCCTTCCCGTCTATTTGGCTCGCCTCGACCGTTCCGCCGTCAAAGCCCAAAAACTTCAAAAAGTTTCAGCCGCTTGCGCGCGAAAAATTGACGCCCTGCATCTCACCTTCTACAATGCAGACCATGTGACGGAGGCAAGACGGATAGGCTATGTCAGATAAGAAAGAGAAGAAGAAGCTGCGCGAACTGCTGCTGTTCGTGCCCAACCTGATGAAGTTGCTTTACGACCTGCTCAGAGACCCGCGGGTCTCGCGGGCCGACAAGGCGATCCTTGCCGGCGTCATCATGTACGTGATCGTGCCGATTGACGTGATTCCTGATTTCGTGCCGTTTGTCGGCATGGTAGATGATTCTTACCTGATTGCGATTTCGCTCTTGCGCCTGCTCAACCGGGCCGACCGAAAGGTTGTGCTTGAGCACTGGAAGGGCGGCGTAGACATCAAACAACTGGTCGAGAACATCGCCAACATCGCGGCCTATTTCATGCCTGAGCGCATGCGTAACGCCTTACACGGCAGGATCGAGGTGAAGGGCCGCCTGCACGTCGTCACCGACCCGACGGCTGCTAAAGAAGTCTGAGAGTGAAGCCGGACGATCTACAGACTGGCCACTCGCACGCCTTACGAGCCCTGACCGCTCAACGCCCTTAGAAGTTTGTCGTGAACGCCGCCGAACGAGCCGTTCGACATCGCCACAACCACATCTCCCTCTCTCAGCTTTGGCGAAAGGTGGGCGACAATGTCGTCCGCCGAGGGGATGAATTCAGCCTCGCGCCCGCTGCGCCTCAGGTTATCAATCATTTCATCGGGAGAGATGGCCGACGACTCCGCGTAGCGTTCGGGATGGAATAAGCCGGCGATGATAATCATGTCAGCTTCCCGCAGACCGTCTTCAAAGGATTGTTGGAAATCCTTCATCTGCGCGGTGTAAGAACGCGGCTCGAATAAGGCGATCAAGCGGTGACCGGGATACTTGGCGCGCGCCGCTTTGAGCGTTTCCATTACTGCCGTCGGATGATGCGCAAAATCATCAATCACCGTGACGCCGCGCGCAACGCCGCGCATCTGCATGCGGCGCTTGACGCTCTTGAACTCGGCCATTGCAGCGGTGACCGCCTGACGGTCTAGCCCAAGCGTTTCGCACGTAGCGATCACCGCGAGGCAATTGCGCACGTTGAAAAGACCTGCCAGCGGCGTGCGATAGTGACCCAGTTCCGCGCCCTCGACGCTGACTTTGAAACGGGTCATCTCGCCGGATAAATCAATTTCCGTCGCTCGCCAACTCGCGCCCGCTTCCGTGCCGAAACTGATCACCGGACAGAAGGCGTTCCGTGCAAGCTCGCGCACAGCCGGTGAATCCCAGCCGGCGACGAGCGCGCCGCGTTGCGGAATCAGATTGACCAGGCGGCTGAAGGCCCACTTCACGGCGTCGAGGTCGCGGTAGATGTCCGCGTGGTCGAATTCGACATTGTTGAGAATCACCGTGTCCGGCAGGTAGTGCATAAACTTCGGACCTTTGTCGAAGTAGGCGGTGTCGTATTCGTCGCCTTCAATGACGAAGTAATCGCTGTCGGTGATGCGGAATGAGGACTGGAAATTCTCGGCGACGCCGCCAATCAGAAAGGAAGGGTTAGCGCCGGCGCATTCCATCGCCCAGGCCATCAGCGATGTCGTCGTCGTTTTGCCGTGCGTTCCCGCGACCACGACTGAATGATGGCCGCGAATGAAATTCTCCTTCACGACCGAGGCCATCGAAGTGTAGGCCAGCTTCTCGTTCAACACGAACTCGACTTCCGGGTTGCCTCGTGAAATGGCATTGCCGACGACGACGATGTCGGGCCGTTCGCGGAGGTTCTCTTGCCTGTAGCCTTCGGCCACGGGGATGCCGAGCCGTTGAAGCTCAAGCGACATGGGTGGGTAAACGTTTGCGTCAGAGCCCGTGACTTTGTGTCCCTGGGCGACGAGCATCCCGGCTAAAGAAGCCATCGCCGTCCCGCAGATGCCGATCAGGTGGTAGTGCTTGAGTGTCAATTGCCTTCTCCGTTGGTCCGCTTAATCAGCCAGTATAGCGGGCTGGCGCCGACTTTGAAAAGTTGAGGCGATGCGCGGCTTGCTTGTCGCTAGCGGGTGTGAAAGAATTTTTTGGCCGCACCGGCGGCGAGCGAACATACAGGAGAAGCATGGTTCATAGTAGAAAAGAGATCGTCTCTGAATTCATCCATCTGGTAATGGCCATCCTGGCGGTGGGCATGGCGGTTCATTCGATGTTGGTGACTCCACCGGCGCAAGCGCAGAGCGCGCCGACGGTCACCGACGCGCCAGTCATCAGCAGTATGCAGGCCGACCCGCGCGATGAGCCGGCAATCGCCGTCAGCCGCACGAATCCGCAAGTGATCGTTGGCGCGTCAAAATGGGTCGAAGGCGGCGCATCGGGGAATGGCAACGCGCGCGTTGCTTATTACTATTCATCGGATAGTGGGCACACCTGGGGGACAAGCGTGCTGCCGCTTGAAACCCCGCAGAAGAACTGGAGCCGTGCCGCTAGCGCCTCAATCGCTTCAGACCTCAATGGCACGTTTTACCTTTGCGTCTTGATGTTAGACAACTCCAGTTTTGACACCGGCATTTACGTCTTCAAATCCTCCGATAATGGGCACACCTTCACATCTCCCGTGCCGGTTGCAATAGACATCGGCAGCGGGACTGCGCCGAAGCTCGCGAAACAGCCGCACCTTGCGGTTGATACAACGGCGACGAGTCGCTTTAAGAATACCGTCTATGTCGTCTGGGTTAGCGTCGAACCGGATCGCACCGTCGTGTTGACGAATCACTTGCGCCCCGGCGACGCCGGATTCTCTGCGCCTAAGACGATCAGCCACAACGGCGACATGCGCAGCCCCTCGGTCACCACGGGGCCGAGTGGCGAGCTGTATGCGGTGTGGGAAGGTATCGGCGACCCGAAGCGCATCTACTTCAACGAGTCGCTCGATGGTGGAGAAACCTTTCTGCCGCCAGCCGCCGCGCCAAAGACCGATGCTTACATTTATGACTATGTCGGGTCGCTCTCGGACCCGAACGCGTCTCTGATTATCCGCCCGGTCAGGCGCATGAATAGCTACCCGGTGATTGACGTAGACCGCAGCAATGGCGCCAATCGCGGCATGATTTATGTCGCATGGGCCGAGGCGCGCAACCACATTGACGCAGACGTCTTGATCGCGCGGATGCCGCCGCCGAATGGCGACCACCCGAACATGGGGCATCCGCTGAACGTGGTCAGAGTCAATAACGACGGCGCGGGCGCAGACCAATTCTTTCCTCGATTAAGCATAGACCCGGCTAACGGCCAGGTTGAAGTCGCTTTTTATGATCGCCGTAATGACCCGGCGGGCAATACGCTCGACGTTTACCTGGCGCGCTCAACCGACGGCGGCGAGAGCTTCGCCGAGAATCTACGTGTCAGCTCCGCGGGCTTCGACGCGACGATTCAGAGCAGTGTCGTACAAGCCGGCAGCGCCAGCTTGATCGGACTTGGAGATTACATCGCGCTCGACGCCTTGAACGGCAAAGCGAATCTGATGTGGGCCGACACACGGCGCGGCGCACAGGAGATCTTTTACGGCAGCGTGACGTTTGAACCAACTGGCGGTGGTGGCGGAGGAGGAGGCGGCGGCGGCGGTGGCGGCGGCGATTCGACCAATAATAATTGCGCGACACCTCGCGTCATTCCCTCTGTGCCATTCCAGGACCAAATGGATACGCGCGCGGCGACGATCTCGGCTGACGACCCGGCGACCTGCGCCGGCGGCCAGGGTATGGCTTCAGTCTGGTACTCGCTGACGCCGACGGCGAATACCATCCTCGGAGTTGATACGAGTGGCAGCGATTATGACACGGTTGTTAGCGTCTACACGGGCTCATGCGGCGCAATGACCGCCGTGGCTTGCAATGATGACTTTGCCAACGCCGCCACTGCAAAGAGCCGCGCGTTGCTCACTTTTCAGGCGAGTGCGGGAACCACTTACTTAATCGAAATCACCGGGAAGGGAAGCGGCGGCACGTTGAATTTGCGTGTCGGCTATCCAACCATCACGGCGGTCGAATTCCCACCTGCCGCTAAAGGTAGCGAGGTGCTGAAGATTACCGGCTCAGGCTTCAGCGAAAACAATGTTTCGGTGGCAATGAGCCTGGATGGGAACGAAATGGATTTACCGGTCGTTACCTTTTCAGGGCAGCGTCAGGGGGACGGCACCTTCAACGAGATAACCGCGACCCGCAAGAAGCTCCGCAAAAAACTCAGGTCAGGCGACACAGTGATTGTGACTGTCGAGAGTCCCTCAGGCAGCGGGCGGGCTTCCAATCGGTATGTATTCACGAGGCCCTGATGAGAGCATTGCGCTTCGACGGCAGACTGCGTTTCGTTGAGGATGCGCCGCTGCCCGTGCGTCCGGGCGAAGCGCTCGTGCAAGTGCTGCGGGCGGGAATCTGCAACACCGATCTTGAGATCGTCAAAGGGTACGCCGGCTATCACGGAACCCTCGGCCATGAATTCGTGGGCCGGGTTGTCGAATCACCGGACAAAGCGCAAATTGGCCGGCGGGTCGTCGGCGAAATCAATGCTGGCTGTGGGGCCTGTGCGCTCTGCGCCACAGGCGACTCGCGCCATTGCCCGGAACGAACGGTGCTCGGCATCAAAGGCCGCGACGGCGCGTTCGCTGATTATCTTTCGCTCCCGGCAGGCAACCTCCTCGTGGTTCCCGACTCGATAGGCGACGAAGAGGCGGTCTTTGTCGAGCCGCTAGCCGCTGCCGCAGGCATCCTCGAACAAGTCAGCGTCGTCAATACCTCGCGCGTCGCGGTGATCGGAGAAGGAAAGCTGGCGCAACTGATCTGCCAGGTGCTTGCGCCAACAGGGTGCGCGCTGACCGTTTTGGGCAAGCATGAAGAGAAACTCGCGCTGCTGGAAAGCCTCGACGCGCGGCGGTTGCTGACTGGGGGCACAGATGACCCTGCAAATGCGCAGGGTTGGATTGCCGACTGGGGCTTAAGTCAAAGCTTTGATCTGGTGATCGAAGCCAGCGGCTCGGCCACCGGGCTGCCTCTGGCGATTGCGCTCGCGCGTCCGCGCGGCACTATCGTATTGAAATCTACACACCACGGGCCGACCGCGACCAATCTTTCGCCGGTGGTCGTCAATGAATTGCGGATCGTCGGCTCGCGCTGCGGCAGGCTGGCACCGGCGCTCGATCTATTGGCGGCGCGCGCCGTTAACGTCCGGCCCTTGATTTCTCAAGAATTCGACATCACGGATGGCCTTGCCGCTTTTGCGCATGCCGGCACCGGCAAAGCAATGAAGGTCTTACTCCGCTTCTCCTGAGCCTCCTTCTCGACTGCGCTCGTCAGATAATCCGCCCTGGAAATGGCTCTAAGAGCCACTTTCAGGGCCAGCGCAATTAGAAAATCGTTGACATCGTGCATGCCAAAATGCTATAAACGCGCCGAAGCGTATACTAGATATTGGGCTAGTTGGATCGTTGACCTACGAGATTTAGGAGGCACGATGAATCAAGGCGATTTAATCGAGAAGGTAGCGAATGCCGCTTCTATCAGTAAAGCCGAGGCTGAACGCGCCATCAATGCCATGAAAGAAGCCATCACAGACAGCCTGCGCCGCAACACCAAGGTGACGCTGGTTGGCTTCGGGACCTTTCAAGTATCGCAACGGCGCGCGCGCCGCGGGCATAACCCCTACACCAACGAAACCATCAAGATTCCAGCAGCCAAGAGTGTACGTTTTAGCGTCGGCAAACAGCTAAAAGAAGCCGTCAACAAGCGCAAGAAATAGCTCCCACCTCGCCCCCGCGTGTGCCGGATTTTCGCCGCCGCGCAGGCCGCTCCAGCCTTTCTCCCGCTGGCCGCCAACAACCCGTCTTGTCGATCAGGCATCCCACCCATGCACCAAAAAGTGTGCGCCGAGACGGAAATGGGTGCCGGGGGATTGCAAAGAGAAGACGGGGAATCTGTTAAATGAGGGAATGAGGAAGCTTATAGGCTTAACCCTTATGGAACGGGGATTGCCAATCTTATTGTCGGATTACGGGCTTGCCTCCATTTGGAGGAAAAATGAAAAAGGGGTTATGCGGATTTGCCTTGAGTGTTATTCTAGTGACGGGACTTGGCGCAACCGCAGTCTTTGCCGAGGACAAAGATCATAAAGAGAAAATGCGGATCATTGTCGTCGAAAAGCGGGAGCGTGATAAGGCGGGTAGCGGCGAATCCAAGCAGGGGCGGCCCGGGGATCGCAGAGGGCAGTAGTAGTAAGGTAGGGAAGCGGTGATGAAAAAAGTAGTTCTGGCCATCATTATTTCACTCTTCGGTGCCTGGACACTGGGTGTCCTGCCTGCCGCTGCGCCCGCCGTCTACGCCCAGAAGAAAGACGACCGCAAGAAGGACCCGCCGGGGCCGCCTGTGCAACGCGATAAGAAGGGCGACCAGCGACCCAAGGGGCCGCCTCCCCCGAGGGGAAGGAAGCCCGAAGGCGCCTTCCTATTCACTGGCTTGTAAAGAGAAAGGGTGCCATTCGCGAATGGCACCCTTTCTCTTTCCGCATAACCGCTGCTCAGACGATTAATTGGGCTTGCGGGTTTTAGCCTTTTTCTCCGGAGCTTTTTCCTGGAAATCTGCCAGCGCCTCAGCCTCGTCTGAAAAAATCTCGAACACCCCATCGAGCTTCGAGATGGCTAGAATGTTGCGCACCGATTGCGATGGCGACAAGAGCTTGACCTGCCCTTTCTCTTTGAGCACGGTCCGATAACACTTGATCAGGCTGCCCACGCCCGTACTGCTAATGTAAGTCACGCTGCGCAGATCAAGTAGAAAATTGATTTCGCCTTCTTCGACGAACCGCTGAACCATGTCGAATAGTAGATCGGGGCCGTCGCCGGGATCGAGCCGCCCGGTGATCTTAATGATGCGAACGTCGCCGTTCTTTCTGCTGATTACTTTTGTAGGTCGTCTCATCATAACGCATATCTCATCACTGTCTGTGTCCGGTGCGACGGCAAACAGTCCTCGCCCATTGATCAGACTCTGTAGATTCTGCCTGAGATGAACAAGAAAGCAGGTTGGTACGCAACCGGCCCATCATATTAACTCATCAATCCGTCGCTCACAAGTTCACGTCCTCGCTTGCCCGCCATCCGTAGCAAACTTATTGCTCAGAGGAAACTCAGCGGCGGGTCATCCTGAGTTATATGGAGGGAGAGCAGGCGCGATGATTGCAGTGATGCGTAGAGGACTAGCGATGGGGGTGAAGACCGGGCGATGGCTTATCCGCCGCTGACCAGGACACGTACTTTGTGTGCCGGGTGGCTCTTGAGATGGTTTTCTTTTTCCTGCTTGGGGGCACTTTCTTCTCTCGACTTCGCGCCACACCAGTTGCAGGTTTGGCAGAGAGCGATCCACTGTTTGAAGTTTTTCATGATCTACCACCTTTCGGTGAAGGACTATATCACCGCTTGTGAATAACAGCCACCGGAATGGCGCAAAGCCCCTCATCTCTCCACCGTATTGATATAATGGAGGAATCGGCTGGAGTGAGGCGGTGAAAAAACGTGCCATCATTGGCAGTCAAATGGTATGCAGGCGGACTTTGCCGAGCGCCTCGGGGGCAATGCGCCCGCCACGCAATTATCTCGACTTCATCCGATGAACCTGCTAGCATAAAAGAGTCCTGCATGAGCCTGTGCGCTTTTGCTTTTTATTGTTTTAGGAACACGCCGCTGTTTGGAAAGTATTGGCCTCGATTGCATTTCCTTTCCACTAAGCCTCGAACTTCCTGCTAACCGTTTCAGGAGAAACATGTCTAAGAGAATATTTGTTGGAAACCTGTCGTACCAGACGACAGAAAGCGATCTCACCACCCTGTTTGAGCAGGCCGGCGAGGTCGAATCGGCTTCGATCATCACTGACCGCGATAGCGGACGTTCGAAGGGCTTTGCCTTTGTGGAGATGGGCAACGAGGCTGCGGATAAAGCCATTACGCAGTTCAACGGCGCCGAACTCAATGGCCGCGCCCTGACCGTCAACGAAGCGCGCCCGCGCGAGGACCGTTCAAGCAGCCGTGGCGGCAATAACGGAGGCCGCCGTGGCTCGGGCGGTGGCTCCAGAGATCGTGGCGGCTACAACCGCTACTGAAGCCTTGCAGAGGGGCTCGGCAGCAGACTGCCGAGTTCCCTCTATGCCGGTTTTATAAGGTAGCCGTTTACCTTTTATCCTTTTCGCCCGCACTGGCTCGGCTGGATCATTCGGGGCTGGCAGGGCAACAGCAGGACCGACCGACGCCGCAACCCAATCGAATGCGGCAGAATCCGCTGTTGAAGAACCGAGGAACAGCAAATGAAATCATCCGGATTGACAGACGAGCGCCCCTGGAACCGCCCCTGGTGGCAGTTTTCTAAGGGCAACGGGGCGGTTTTCTTCTATGTCGTTTTCATTCACGCGCTCGCGCTGCTGGGGCTGATTCTCCATCCGCGGCCCGGTGTGAGTGTGCTGGTCGTGACCATGGCCATTGCGGCAGTCGGCGGCGTAGGAACTTCGGTCTGTTATCACCGGTCGCTGGCGCACCGCTCTTTACGATTGAATGCGGTCGTTGAGAGTATCCTCATTTTCTTCACCATCTGTAACGCATCGGGAGAGCCGATGTCATGGGTGGCCAATCATCGTCACCACCATGCCAAAGCCGACACCGCCGAGGACGTTTCGAGCCCGCGACATGGCGGCTTCTGGTGGGCGCACCTCCGCTGGGTCTATCAATGGTCAGGCAGCGAAGTAAGGCGCTGGTGCCCAGACCTCGACCGGCGACGGTATCGTGTCTGGCGGCGGCTGCAAATCCCGATTATCGCGCTGGCCATATTCGCCGGGATCGCTTTCGGCTGGCAAGCCTTCTTCTGGGTCGGGGCAATCCGGCTGGTCTACTGTCTGCACCTTCAGATGTTCGTCAATAGCCTGTTGCACATGACGCCGGGCCTGCCCGAGGGCGTAGACTCTAGCCGTAACATCTGGTGGCTCGGGCCTTTGCAATTCGGCGCCTGGGGGGAGAACTGGCACCGCAATCACCACGCCGACGCCAACGCGGCGCGCTTCGGTCGCCGCTGGTGGCAGATTGACGTCGGTTGGTATGTCATCCGTGGCCTCAAAGCCTTGAGGCTGGCAAGTGATGTCCGGCCAACCAAAGATGTCGTCCAGCAGGAAGCGCGGCGTGCGACACAGGTTGGAATGCATTAAGCGACAGCGACTTTCCGCCTGCCTGTTTCTTTGATTTCGGCTCTGGCCTGAGCGCCGGTTGGGGTAAGAGATGGAAACGAGATCGTTCGATCAAGAATTGATATACGCCATATTAAGCGAGATCAATGCATGCATGGATCGCGGGGTTCTACCGCTCCAGGATGATGATCTGAAGCACCTCTCTGAAAATGGAGAGATTCTCGAATACCTGCTTTTTATGAAGCGTGAGCGGTTGATTGGCGGCGCGGTGGTGACCAGAGGCATCAACAATACGCCGCACCGCATGACCAATATCAGCCTGACTCACCTCGGCAGGAGAGCGCTCCAGGCTTAATGATTCGGTATTCCTGAGAGGAAGACCTGGAAGCGGCGACATCGTAAGAAAGCCTATCCGCAGCCCTCCGACCCGCACCCTCCACAAGAGCAAGGTCTATCATCCCTCCACAACAAAGAAACGATCCCCCTGCGCAAGGTTCCAGACGGGCTATGGTTGACACCCTCCTGATATACAGGTAGGGTAAAAGTGCTAAGAGTGTAGCTCACTCTTTCCTTCAGATTCTCTGGAATGTTCCAGACCACCTGAATCCTTTAGCTCACCAACCCGAGAGTTCATTGTTCCGCAGAACTCGCATCAGGCTTGGAGAGGAGACTAATTTGTTACTGACGCCGGGGAGTAAAATCGTTTATCCCTCTCAGGGGCCATGCTTGATTGGCGCCATCGTCGAGAAGACGATAGCCGAGCGGCCATTGAGCTTCTATCAACTGCTCGTTCTCAGTGACGGCGGGGGCGAGTTGTTTATCCCGGTAGAGAAAGTGGATATGGTGGGCATACGGCTGCTGCTGAGTCGTTCTGAGATACCTAAATTGATGGTCCGCTTGAGCCAGCCAGGGGCTATGGCCGACAACTACCGGGCACGCAGCCTCTACATTTCAGATCTGTTCGCCTCAGGCTCGGCTTTCGATCTGGCTGAAATCGTCGGGTCGCTTACTGAATTGCACACCAGTAAGTCCTTGTCGTTCCGCGAGCACAAGGTTCTCGAAAGGGCGAAGGCGCTGTTGGTGTGCGAGGTCGCCGAAGTGATGGGAATGACGAAGGAAGTGGCCACCGGGCAGGTTGATGCGGCCCTCGCGGCGCGAGACCCAAAAGCGCAGACCGGCAGGGCAACCCGCAGCCGGATGACCACTAGCCGCAATCAAGCCCGATATCAAGGGGCTTCCGGGTAACAGAATCAGTGGCGGCGCGGGCCGCTTCGTGTCTGGTGAGCAGCCATACGCATTCGAGATCATTGAGAAAGTATGTTCACAGGGGGTGAAGTGTGTGCCCGGATTCTTTCTTCCTGATCGGCCATCAGCTTGACTTTCTTTAGCTCCTTGCCCTTGATGCCGAAATAAGTGGCCATCTGGATAAGCTGGCCAGAGTTCATAAAATCGCCGGGCTTGGAGCAGAACTTCTCAATACCGGGGTCGAAATCGCGACAGCCCATTCGTTTGGGCAGATTAAGGCCAAGCCTGCACTGGCCGCCTTCCTCAAGCTGTAAACAAAACTCGCAAATTGTCATCCGAAAACTACCTCAATTCTTAATTACACTGCGTTCAAACTAAGCGAAAAGTGTGATGGCTAGCCCACCTTCGACTTGATGGGCGTCCTGGCTGTCAGAGAAGGCAGAGCCAGGAAAAGGAGCAGGACACACAGACGCGGCAAGTCCTTACGCCGGTTGGTGAGCTATTCACTTCAGGTGATCTGGAGAATTCCAGAAGAGACTGAGAAGAGAGTCAGCTACACTCAGTTCCTCATAACCGTAGGCTATGCCGATGCCTTTGTCAATCGGCGTTCCTGAACAGCCGATTATTCATTCTGCCGATTTGGCTCGACGCCGTAAAGATGGAGCGCAGAGAGACGAGCCCGAAAAGGCGATGGTCGGCCACCGCCTGCAAGCCCGCCGAAGCAATGCAGCCGCACTGCGAGCAGTCGGGGGTGCCGCCGAACTGGCATGGGCTGATTCGCCCCTTCAAGTCTGCCGTGATATTCAACGTGGTGCGCGAGAAGATGCACCCATCAGGTGTCTGCGGAGGATTGCGATAGCCTTTGATTACGGAATCGGGCAGGGCCAGCTTCGGGAACTGGTGGCGCAACTCTGCCAGTTCGTTTAGCACCGCTTCGCGGGCGGGCGGCGACAGTATCTCCTCGCCTTCAGCGCCGACCTGCGGCGTAAACAGGCTGAACCATATCTGTTTGACTTCCGGCCTATTCGACCAGAAAGACAAGAACTCTTCAAAGTAGCCGGTGCGTCCGACCATCTGGCCCGTCACCGTGCAATGGACGGTGATCTGGTGGCCGGCGATGCTCTTGAGAATCCGCTCATAGGTGGCAGGAGTTCTCCTGATGTCGTGTTCGGGCTGAAGGCCATCAATCGAGACGACGATGAACAGGTCTTTGATCTTCGCCCAGGCAGCGGGAATGGCGCGGACGGCACTGGTCACGAGTTGGACGGCGATTCCCATCTGGCTCAATCGAGGCAGCAGTATGTCGAGTTCGCGGAAGCGCACCAGAGGCTCACCGCCGACAATCGAGATGTGAAGCGGGCGATAGCGCTTGGCAAGCGCGACGACGCCTTCGACCAGTTGTTCGCCCTTGTAATCCGCGAGCGTTCTGAGCGGCCCAAGCTGGTGAAGGTGCTCCGGCTCGTAAGCGTAGCAGCCAGGGCAGCGCAACGGGCACTCGCGCGTGATCTCGATTGAGAGCGAGGGGTAGTGGCCACTCAGAATGCGGCCCCACGCATGTATGACGTCACGTTTTTTCAGGAGAGCCTCTTTCCCGTTTTCCTTAATTGTCGGTCGGTTGTCGCCGTCCGTGGCTTATACCTTACCATTGGCTTAGCGACGCAGACAACTAAAATCAAGGAGGGAGATGCCACACGATCCCCTGTAAGTGGATTTCCCTGGCGCATTTGGTTGGCAGCGAATTCAGGATGGCTTGTCGGATGGATGAAAATATAACTGCCGAAGTGAGGGGGCAGGGTGACGTTCAACCGCGCCCAGGTGCTATACTGTCATTTGAATGCTTTATGGTCTGAAGGGAATTGATGCGCAAACATATTGTTGGCGAAAGCCAGCCACAGAAGACTCCGGTTTCTAATCAAGGCTGGCTTCAACTGGAAGATATCACAAGTGTGGAGCTCACCTCTGAGGATGCCGACCACCCCATTGAAGCGGCGTTGCTGCCGGGTGCTACCTCAGGCTGGCGCGCAGAACGCGCGGGCGAGCAAACCATCCGGCTCATCTTCGATCAACCGCAACGCTTGGAGCGCATCTACCTGCATTTTGAAGAAACGGCAAGCGCGCGCACACAAGAATTCGTCCTGCGCTGGTCAGATGACGGCGGGCGCTTGCTCCGAGAGATCGTGCGACAGCAGTGGAACTTCAGCCCGCCGGCGACGACCGAAGAGGTCGAGGATTACCGCGTCGAGCTTTCAGGCGTCACGGTTCTGGAGTTGACCATTATCCCGGACATCAGCGGCGGCGAGTCCCGCGCGTCGCTCCGGCAGATGGGTTTAGCCTGATAGAAGTTTTAAAGCAGGGTAGACCAGGCTCATGGAGGAATATGTCAGTCCGTCTTTTCATCGGTAATCTTCCGTATGATACGACCGAAGCCGAGTTGCGACAGCACTTTTCGGCGGTCGGCCCGCTCACCTATGTTTATCTCGCGACGGATCGAGAGACCGGCAAACCACGCGGCTTCGCGTTTGTGGAGTTCGACGAACGCTCGCAAGCCGAAGAGGCGGTGCGTCGGCTAAACAACCAGTCGTTCAAGGGCAGGACTATCGCGGTCAACGAAGCGCGCGCCAAGGAAGACCGCCCGCGAACCAGTTCGCCGATGAGGCCGCCGATGTCCCGCCCGCTGCCGCCACCCGGCCCAGCGATGGATCGCGCCCCGATGAGCGGCGAGAGGACCGGCCGGGATTTCGGCCCGGACGCACCGCCGCGCCGCAGCTTCGGCAAAGGGAAGAAAAGTCCAAAATCAGAGCGTGCGGCCAAAGGGCCGATGCGGGAAGTCGTTCGCGGGCAATTCTTCGGCGAAGACAGTGATGCAAATGATGATGAGCTAGACGGCGAAAATTTCGCCAGTCGGGTCAACGATTCTGAGGATGATGTAGATTAGTGATCAGTCCGGTCACTTTTCGTAAAATCGCTATTGATCTTAAACTATGCAAGTAAGAGGAAGCGAGGACTAATAGATGGCTAAAAAATCACGCCCCACATTTCAGAAGCGGGAGAAGGAAAAAGCCCGCATGCAGAAGCAAAAGGATAAAGAGAATCGGCGGCTGGAAACAAAAGAGCGCAAGCAGAACGCCACGACAACCGATGTCGATGGTGACCCGGATATTGCCGGGATTCGTCCCGGCCCTCAGCCATTGCCGGAGCAATGGCATTACGCTGATGAGGCTGAATGAGGCTTTATCTTGGGCCTAATGTTTGACCAATCGTGTGCCCTAAACAAGAAAGCCACCTTCGAGGTGGCTTTCTTGTTTAATAAAATGGGCGCTACTGGACTCGAACCAGTGACCCCTGCCGTGTGAAGACAGTGCTCTACCGACTGAGCTAAGCGCCCTTTTGGCGAAGGAAGAATTTAGCAAACCTGAAGGGATTTTTCCACCCGCCTGAGTTACTTCACGCGTCTTCAGCGGAATAAACTCAAGCGGGTGGATTTGACTGGCCTCAGAATATATAACCTGACGAGCGATTATCGGGATTCTGCACGAATAGCAGGTTCGTCCCCGCAGGCCCGAAGGCATGTTTGACGAAAAGCGTCGTCGTCGTGCCATCCGTGTCAAACCAGCCCGGCGCTAAGACCAGGCCGTTGAGGATAATCAGCGAATCCTGACGGAAGTTTTGGCCAGAAATTGTCAGCTTCTTGCTGCCCTTCGCCTTGACGCGGGTAATCAATGGAAGCAACGTCGGCGTGCTGTCCACCACCTCAAGCGCCACACGCTGCGAGACCAGGCCGCCCGCCTGATCCACGAGCTGCACGCTGAGCGAGTATGAGCCGACGCGGGTCGGTTTGCCCTGAACCAGTCCGGCGGACGAAACGCTCAAGCCCGCGGGCATGCTTGTAATTGAGCTCCACTTATAGGGTTGTGTGCCGCCGCTTGCCGACAATACACCGACATAGTTCTGTCCGACGACGGCTGCCGGCAGCGTAAATGTCGTGATGGCCAGCGGAGTCGGTCCACCGCCACCACCGCCGCCACCGCCGCCACCGCCGCTTCCGCCGCCGCCGCCACTTCCCCCACCGCCGCCACTTCCCCCACCGCCGCCACCACTGCCGCCGCCGCCACCGCTGCTACCTGAGGACGGATAGAGGGACAGGATGCCGTCTTTGTCATCGCTGCCGAGCGTTGCATCGCGCCCGCGCCCGTGAGCGATGGCATACATAATGGCATTGGTGTCTATTGAGTGACCGAGGCCCATCGCATGGCCGAGCTCGTGGCAGGCGACTTCGGCGAGGTTGGCTGAAACGCCGAGAAAGCAATCCATGCCTTTGTTGAATACGACGTCCGCTTCCGTGATCCGACTATAGCTTCTGCCTCCAACCGTCCGCGTTTCGTAGTTCCAACTATCCTGGGTAATCGCCACGACACCGGCGCAGCCAACTCCCGGTTCAAGCTGCCCCTGACAATCTCCGAAAGAGATTGTGCTGGTATTGTCACTGACCATGCCGCAGTTGCCCGTTTGCCCTGCGACTCGTATTGAAATGTTGGCACCACTTTGTCCGCCCCAGGCGCTCATTGCCCGGCTAAGCTCGCTCGTTGCGCCACCGGCAATCGGCGAGTTGCTCGGATTGACATAGAAGCTGATCGCTTGGCCTGAATCCGGCTCGAACCAGCGAACCCCGTCGCCAATCAGCACAAACTGGCTGCTGTAGCCGTTTGCCTCTTGCTGCTTGCGTTTCCACTCAGGAGGGACGGCGACAATGGCCGGCTCATCGCCCTCGCCTTCGACGCGCTGCAAGCTGATCGAGCCGCGCGCGAGTGTGTCTGTAATTTTCCGCAGGGTGTCGCTAAGCGGCGCGCGATTGCTCACCATCTGGCCGTCTGGTCGAGCCAGCGTTTCGATTTCCGCCGCATCCACATAACGCTGGGCCATGTCAGCGGCTGTCGCTTCGTCTTTGACAATCGAGAATGCGCCCATGAAGAGATGCGCCGGGCGCAAGGTTCCGTCGGGCGCGGTACTCAGGTAGAGCAAGACTTGTTGGCCGCGCACAAACCTTGGTTGCCCGAAAATTCGCATGCCATTTTGGCCAGCAATCCCGCCCAGTTGTTTCAGGACGATGCGCGTCGTATCGAGATTGCCCTTAAGCATGCGATCTGGGCGCACTTCTGTGTAGGTAAAGATCTGGTTGTGCTCGTCGTTCCAGGCGCTGAAAACCGTCTTGACGGTGCCGGTGACGATCACTCTGGAATGCAGGATGAGTTCTTCATCCGTCAGCATGACGACGCTAGTCGCCCTGGCGGGAATGATTGAGAAGACCAGCACCACTAAGGGCAGTGCGGCTTTGAGCAGGCTCCTGCAATTGTCTTTCATCATAACCCTCGGTCAGCCATCGCGCGCCGGGCGCGCCGCGAATCGGTAACCGCCCGATGGTTCCGCAAGACGACCGTTTGACGGTAACCGTCGAAAACGCCGCGGAGTATTCGGGGGCAAATCCCTTTTGCTCGTCAAATTTTCCTGAAATCAGAACCGGTGGCCATAGGGGCATGGCTCGGTTTTGATTATGGGAGAAGGCCGAACGCCACGATCACGAAGGCATTGAATCATAGCCCGATGAAGCTGTCAAGAATCATCGCTGGGGAGCTATCATTTTTACCCTGAAGAAGATATCTCGCCTGCCGAAATCACCTGAAGGCATCACAAAAAAGGGGAAGGCGGGGAAAAAGCGGTGCTTGAAACCTGTTGTACTCGGCTGGCGCAAGCGTCTGCGTGCCGCGAAATCGAACTGCTAAGCGCGACACGCAGACCGCTCGCTCCGGGTTGCAGAAACTATCGGCGGCTGGTACGCCTGCCGCTCATGACGCCCCATAGCGCGCCGCCGCCGCCGCCAAGTGCCGCGCCCGCCAGCGCCCCGCGCTTGCCGCCCGCCAGCGCACCAATCAACACGCCCGCGCCTGCGCCAATCAGCGATCTGGTGGCCACGTGCTTGGCCGTGACCCGGCGGTTGAAGGCGCGCCGTGGCTTGTTCTTCACAGCCATGTAGGTGCCTGCGCCGCCGCCGGCCAGCGCGCCAATCAGCGCGCCTTTGCCGCCGCCAATTGCGCCGCCAAGCCCCGCGCCGGCTGCCGCACCGCCGCCGATCAACAGCGCTTTGCGAGCCGTCGAACCTATCCCGTGGTCTACTCTTGCGGCGCGTGTCTCGCTCGAATAGGCGCGGTCACCGGCGACACCGGCGCGCCGTGTTGAGCTGTAGGCTCGCGTCGAACTGTAGGCTCGCGCCGCGCCTGAGCCTTCGCCGTTTTGGCCAACCGTGTTTTTGTCACAAAGCTGGTTTCGCAGACTGGCCTGCTGATTCTGGCCGTCGTCATATCCTTGCGCGAACCCATCCGTATAGCCGCGCGCAGGGCTGGCCATCTGCGAAGCAGCGGGATAGGCCAGGCTGGCAACACCGGCATTGAAGCCGTCGGCATACCCTGTCTTGTAATCGCCGAGATAGGCGTCACTGGTCGCCTCTTCCGATTTCGGCTGAGCTGCCTCAGGGTTGGCCAGCACCGATGTTTCAAGCGCGCCGCGATTGTTTGCCGAGCGTGGCGAACTGAGCGACAGGATGCCTGCCGCTGCCAGTACCGCCGCGAGCATAAAGGCCATGAATTTCATTGACATGATAGCTGTCCTCCTCGTCTGTGATTCAAAAGCAGGCAGCCGCACCGGTTCTATAGCGTGCGGGATGTACTTTTTACATTGCTTGTCGAAGCAATTTTTCTTTGAATCCGGCGTCCGGCAGACCATATCGTGCATCACGTTGCCGATATGCGCAGCCGGAATTGCTGCCCCGCTTGTCAAAACGCGCGCCTGTGTGGGCACAAGCGCCGGCGATCCTGCCTTACTGCACGATTAAAGGATTAGACCGCCTGCCGTCGGGTAGATTGGCTACAGTCACTGAGTCGCCCGACCGGGCTTTGACCTTTGCACGAAGCGTGCCGTTGTCCACAAAGGTGGTGCGCCGATCAACCCCATTGACGTTGACACTGGCGCCGGCGACAAAGCCCGTACCTTTGACTTCAATCAGCTTCTTCGAGACGCGCGTGATTTGCGTGATTATCGGAGCGCCCGTGCCGCTGACCAGCGAGGCGTTCAGACGATAAAAGCCGGTTGAGCCTGAGTTAAACGCGCCGATGCCGATGACATAAAGGCCCGTGTAGGGCAGCACGATGTTGAAGCGCGGATCGTCGCCATCATTCTGATCGTTAAAGAAGAACTCGGCGCCGCTTTGCGGGTCGGTCAGGTTCACTTCGGCGTCCAGGCGCGAGCCCAATACCTCTGCGTCCACGTCAACGATCAGCGTCTGCCCGGCGGTCGCCGTGAAGCTGTAAAAATCAACATCGCTTGCGCCGCTGATCTCACCAAAAACTGTCGCTGGCGCTTGAGGAAGAAGTTGCGCTGTGGTGCCATTCGGTTCGACTTCATCCACATCCAGGCCGCGCGCGATGTTGAGCAGATAATCGAAACGGTTGCCGCCCAGGTCGTCGGCGTCGGTGATGCCGACGATCAACACTTGATCGCTGAGCGGCGTATAACGAATCACAGGATCTTGTGCGCTGCTGCCAAGGCTCGCAGCTAACAAGGTGCCATTGGCGCTGAACAGGGCGATGTCGGCGATCAAAGACGAGCGCGACAGGCGGGTCGCGAAGGCTTCAATCGTAACCTGCTGCCCGGCCAGCGCGTCGAAGGCAAAGTAATCCACGTCACCATTGAAACTGATCTCGCCAAAGAGGTTGACGGGCAGGGAAACGCCCTGTGCCATCGTGTCATTGGGCTCGATCTCGTCGCGGTCGCCGCCACCCGTGCCAAAGCTCTGAAGCGCCGGCGCACTCGGAACCTGTGATTTTCGTGCGAACGCGTTGACCTCTTCGTGACCCGCGGCGCGCTGACGTCGCACCTGTGATTCGCGTTGCGCTTGCGCAGTGAACCTGACTTCGCCGTGCATTCGCTGGAAGGCCGCGTCGCGATCAAGCTCAATGGTCGCTGTGCTGCGTGTGTAGGATTTGTCGGCGTTTGTCGGGTGCGTAATCTTTAAGCCCGGCTGGTTATCCTGGGCGATGACGTAGCTAGCCGTCAGTAACAATGCGGCAGCGGTGGCCGCGATGGCGCGTTTGAGGGATGACGAAAACATACAAGTCCTCCGGCAATCCCATCTGCTCCTATCCGTATAACCCCGTTTTGGGATGTGCGAACAGAGCCTTGCGTTCACCGCTCGTAAACATTTTCTTCAACTCATTGCCGGAAGGACAATCTCAAAGCTCGTGCCGACGCCGACTTCGCTGGCGAAGCGAATCGTGCCGTTATGCAGTTGCACGGCGCGGAAGGCTTGCGCCAGGCCGATGCCGGTGCCGCCTTTTTTCGTCGTGTAAAAGAGATTGAAGATGCGGTCGCGCGCTTCTGGCGAGATGCCGACGCCGCGGTCTGTGATCGTGATGCAGGCCGAGCCATCGCTGCCGCGCCAGGTCTTGACTTTCAGCGGCCCACCTTCAGGCATGGCCTGCGCGCCGTTTTGCATGACGTTTAACAACGCTTGCTTCAACAGGTCTGCGTCACCCTTGACGACCAGCGGGCCGCTCTCCATGTCGCGGCTGATTGTCACCCCGCGCTCGGCGGCTTCGATGCCCGCGAGGACGACCACCTGGTTGATGACCGCGTTGACGTCCACCGGCTCCATTTTGATTTCCAGAGGCCGTGTGAAATTCAAGAAGGTCTGCACGACGCGGTCGAGCCGCTTGATCTCGCTATCCAGGATTTCAATCTGCGGCTGTGGGTCAGCGGCGCCGTTTTCGATCTTCGAGCGCAGAATCTCCAGGTGAATCACCATCGCGTTGAGCGGGTTCTTCACTTCGTGGGCGATGCCCGAAGTGATGCGCCCCAGGTCTGCGAGCTTCTTCGACAAGTCCCACTGCGACTCATATTTTTGAAACGATTCGTAATCGCGCAGGCTGATGAGCGCGCCGACAGGCTCGCCGCCGTCTTCGATGTACTGCACAGAGGTGAGCAACTGCCGTGTGCGCGTGCCGTCAGGGATATAGAGCGTCGTGCGCGCTACGCTCTTGCGCTCGCTGAACGCGCGTTCGACGGTTTCGACGAGCGGGTGATTGGCGCCGAGCGACTCGTCAATCGGCAGGCCGGTTAATTCGACGTTTTTGAGGCCGAGAATCTGTTCGGCGTCCGGGCTGGCGAGGATCACGCGACCGTCGCGATTAATGAGCAGCAGCCGCTCTTCGAGGTGGCTGATGACTTGCCGCAGGCGGCCACGCATCAACTCCAACTCGCTGCGCTCGCCGGCCAGCCGCTCGCTCAACTGCCTGAGCCGACTGGTCACCCCGGTCAGCACGTCGTCCTTCGGCAGCGCGGTTTCTTGAATCGCCTCGGTCTCGCCTTCCATGCCAATGCGGTCAATGTCCGTGGCGATGGCTTGCAGTGGACGGAGGAGCAGATTCGCCGAGCTGATCGCCACTACCGCCGCGCCGAGTATGGCTAGCAATCCGATAATCAGGTTGTTGCGGATCGGCGATCTGAGTTCCTGCCGCAAGGCGGCTGCCGAGATGCCAATGTGAAGACGCCCGCGGAACGTTGTACTGTCGCCGGATTCCGATGCTGACTTTGTTGCGCCCGTATCTGGGCTCGCCGCGTGATCTTCGGGAATGTTGATTTGAAACTCGTAAACCGGCGGGCCAAAGAAGACCCGTGACAGTTGAACGTAAGCGCTTTCGTCGCCCAGGCGCTTCAGATCAGGCCGCTCGGCGGAAATGTCGCCAATCATGTGCCGGTTGGCGGCGGCTTCGTTGCGCCCGCGTTCATCGGTGATGATCTGCCCACTGACGTTGGTCAGGTAGATGTAAGAGATTGAGCGCGATGAAACGATGGTCGAGTCCATCAAGCTACGGACATCAGAATGCTCGCTGGCAACCGCCGCATAAGGGTTACTGTCACCATGCGCCAATTCTTGATTGACCGCGTACTTGATCTGTTCGGAAATCTGCGCCGCTTCTTTCTGCGTTCGATTGATAATGACTGAGGTAAGCGTCGCGATGTTGATGATCGTGGCGACGAGCACGACCATTGCTACCAGTGCGGTAATCAAGGTGATCTGGCGACCACGCAGGCCGAGGTGTGGCAAGCCCGCGGCGCGCGCCGACTCTTCGGCGTGGTCGAGTCGTGCTTTTTCTGTCAGTTGTTTTCCTGCCGTCGCCGCAACATCCATTGCTTCGTCTAACGATGAGTAGGAAATGATGAATGATGAATGATGGATTGCGGAAAAGCTGCCGGCTTGCGATGGGCGCAAGCTCTGGCAACTCATCATTCATCATTCATCATTTCCTACTCATCCCTTTCAATTCCAGCTTCCTTGTACGCCTTGAGCTTGTTGTGCAGCGTCTTCAGACTGATGCGCAAGGTTTCCGCCGTGCGCGTCTTGTTGAAATCGGTGCGCGCCAACGTGCTCAAGATGACACGGCGCTCGACTTCATCGAGCGGCATGCCGATTGGGATCATCACGGCATCAGCAGTAGGTGAGGGTGTCTGGCCGGTTACGTGGAGCGGCAGATGGCGTTTTTCGATCTGTTCGCCATCACAAATCACTACCGCTCGCTCAATGACATTGCGAAGCTCACGAACATTGCCGGGCCAGTGATAGCCCATCAGCAACTCCATCGCTTCGGTCGAGATCAGTCGCGCGGTCTTTTGGTGCCGCCTGCTTAAGTCATCGATCATGTGCTGCGCCAGCAGCGGGATGTCATCCCGGTGGTCGCGCAACGGGGGCAGCTTGATTGTAATTACGTTCAAACGGTACAGCAAGTCTTCGCGCAGCCGGCCTTCCTTGACGGCGCGGATGGGGTCCTGGTTGGTCGCGGCGATGACGCGCACGTCGACGGCCAGTTCTTTACTGCCGCCGAGCCGGCGGACGCTGCGGTCTTCGAGGACGCGCAAGAGCTTTGCCTGCAATTGCACGGGCATCTCGGCCAGCTCGTCGAGCAGCAGCGTGCCGTTATTGGCAAGCTCAAAGCAGCCGATGCGCCGATCCGCCGCGCCGGTAAAGGCGCCCTTCTCGTGGCCGAATAGCTCTGACTCCATCAGCGTTTCGGGCATGGCGGCGCAGTTGATCGCGATGAACGGTTGCATCGAGCGCGGGCTCAACTTGTGAATGGTGCGCGCGACCATCTCTTTGCCGGTGCCGGATTCGCCGGTGACAAAGACCGACACGGCGCTCGGCGCGACCTGCTCGATGAGCGTGTAAATCTCGCGCATCGCGTCGGAGTTGCCGACCATCTCGCCAAACGCGCCATACTGTCTGAGCTGTCGGCGCAGCACCGCATTCTCGCGCCGCGCACTGCTGAACTCGGCGGCGCGCTTCAACACCAGTTGCAAGCGCCGCATATCTATCGGCTTCTCGAAGTAATAAAAGGCGCCCTCGTCTTTGACCGAGCGAATCGCCATGTCTACGGACCCTTGCCCGGTCAGCAGGACGACAGCGATGTCGGGGTGTTCCTGGCGCAGCCGCGACAGCAGCTTGAAGCCGTCGAGGTTTGGCATGATCACGTCGGTGATGACGACCAGCGGCGAGAAGTTTTCGACGCGGTCCATCGCGTCGAGGCCATCGGCAGCCGTCGCCGTTTGGTAGCCCCAACCCGACACCAGCTCGCTCAAGCCCTGTCGCGCGGCTTCTTCGTCATCAACGATGAGCACCCGTTGGTCGGACATAGAAAGAGAGTTTAGCACATCCACCCGTGTCACTGATGAGATTTTCCGAGGTCGCGGGCAGCTAAATTCGCTTATCTTCAGGCGTCCAGCGCTCAATCAGAACGAACATCGTGCCGCCGCAGACCATGCCGTCGGCTTGCGCATAATCGTCGTTCAGGTTGAATTCGTGAACGTCCATCTCGCCGGTTTCCAGAGTCTCGCGGCAAATGGCATAGATGTCTGCCTCGACGCAGCCGCCGCCGACGGTGCCGATAAACGAGCCGTCTTCAAAGACGACCATCTTGGCGCCGACCTGTTGTGGCGTCGAGCCCTTGGTTTTGACCACGGTCGCCATTGCCGCGGCGCGGGCGCCATCGTCGAAGCGTTTGTACATCTCGCGAAAGATTTCCGCGGGCGACAAGGCGGCGCCAAAGAGTTTTCGGAAGTCGAATGGTTCGGCCATAACTTTGCTGCCTGCGATTGCGTGCCTTCATCTTACACAGGGCTGAAAGTCGTGGGCAAGATGGCGATCAACCCGGGGCCAGGAAATGGCCAGGTGCATCAGCGCGCGGGCTCGTTCTTGCGCAGCGCGCGCTGGCTCTCGTTCAAGCCTTGCTCGGCGGCCTGATAACCGGGATCGAGCGCCAGCGCCTCTCTGAAAGCCGCAACCGCGAGATCGTGCCGGCCATAGGCGGCGAGATAGCGACCACGGTTCGTCAACATCACTTTGTAAATCGGCAGCACTTTGATTCTTACCACGTCGTCGTCGGCGAACTTGAGCGAGCCATCATTCAAGCCGCGGGTTTCGAGCGCAACCTCAGGCGGGGCGACGAAGCCGCCGCCTTTATTGCTGACCTGAAAGACCAGACCGCTGGGCACGAAGTCATAGGTTTTTCGGAGCCATTCACTAAATTCATGATCCTGGCCCTGTGTGCTTACGGCAACGTTCGACGTGACATAGACCGGCGCGCTCTGGATGTGATTGGTGACGAACGCCTCAAGCATGTCATAGAAGCGCGTGTTGATGCGCTGGTTCAGCGTCACATCGCGATTATAAAGCTCCGGGTCTTGCTCCCAGTGGCGCAGGTCTTCTAGAAATGCAGCCACCTTGTCACGCGCTGCCGCCATCATTTCCGGATAAGCCCGGTCAAGGTAATCGTAATACCACGAGCGGCGCAGTTGCAGGATATCAATGGCGACGACGTCCTTGCGTTCTCCTTCGACTTCGCGCAGGTAAAGCAGCGGCGAATAGACCTGCCAATCGTCGGTCAACAGCATGCCGTTCGGCCCTGCCGTCTTCAGGATGTTCTCGACATAATCGCGCCCAATGAAGTACTGATGGCGATTATCAAATGCGTAGTTGCCGGCCAGCGAAATCGCCGGAATCAGTAGCGCCAGAATCAGTGTGATGGTTGTCGCCAGTTTCGCCGAAAGCGGCGATTGCCGCAGCCGATTGACCAGCCAGACCAGGCCACTGGCTGCGAAGAGGCTCAGGGTCAAGAATGTCGGGAGGTAATAGGCGTCTTTGTCTTCGGCAATCTCATAATTCAGCGCCCAGGCCATGTCGAATAGGATGACCAGCACAAAGCACCAGAACAGCACGCGGTCGCGCTTGAAGAGGGCAACCGCGCCGGTCAATGCCAGCAGCAACGCGAGCGGCATCCATGCCGGGTTGAACTCGCGCCCGACAAGCGTAAGGAATTCTTTGAACTGTTTGCCGATGATCGCCGGCGAGAACTCGAAGAAGGTCTGGTACTGCCGGCCCGTGATGTGCCACCAGACTCTTTCCAGCGACCGCGGATCGCCCCAGTTGAGCAGCGGCCCCGCGCCAGCGGCGAGCGGCAGGTAAACGTAAATTGCCAGCCCCGCAAAGGCGAACAGCGCGGCTCTCAAGAGGCGTTTGCTTGTAAAGAAGCCGAAGCCTTCAGTGGCCATCACCAGGAGCGCGAACGCCGGCAGGGTCACCGCGACACTGACGTGATGGACGCCCAGGGCCAGGCCAAAGGCGAACGCCGCCGCGTTCAGCCAGCGGTCGTGTGAGCTTGCGACTTGACCGCTACGCAGCGCCTTGCCGCTTGTGGCGCGCTCTTCGAGTATCCGCCGCCTCCAGCTAAACATCAGGAAGAAGATGGTCGCGATGAGCAGCGCATTCAATGTGTAAACTTCGGTGATTGTCGCGTAAGCCCAGAGCGTCCGCGAAAACGCAAACAGTAGCCCAGCCATCACGCAGGGCACGACGGCTATCCAACTTGGCAGGCCGTCAGCGGCGGCGGCGATGGGCTCAGGCTTTGCGGCTGGCTTCCTGGCTTTGCCTTTACCCTTCTTCGGTTTCTCGACCGTAGCGGGGCGCGCCGCCAAGCTCAAGAGCATTTCCGCGCCAACCTGTGTGAGCATCGCGGCGGCAAGCGCCGCAAAAAGCGCCGAGGCGAAATTGACACGCGCCGCGACCGAGCCGAAGGGGAGCCACGTGAAGAGATGAGCCAGCAAAACGTAGAGGGGAAATCCAGGCGGGTGCGCGACCCCGAGCGATTTGGCCGCAACGATCAACTCGCCGCTATCGACCAGTGTCACAGTCGGCGCGAGCGTCGAAACGTAGAGCGTGATTGCCGCTACAAAGACGAGCGCGGCACAGATCAGACGAACCCGCGTCGAGGCGGGCGGGTTCGCGGCTGGCGTCGGAGCGGTCATTCTTTCTTCGCTGCTCTCTTGTAATTGGTAAAGCGCGCTTTGACAGCTACGCGAGTCCAGTAGCGCCCATCGCGGATGCGATCATCTGCGGTCAAGAAGGCCGGAAACCAGAAACGTTCGACATTCTGATAGTAGGTTTCGAACTTCGATGGGCGATGCGGAATCTGTTCAGGCAGCGCCTCGCCGACCACTTTGACGACGCAGAGGTCTTGCTCGTCAATCCAGATACGGCCCCGCAGGTAACGCTCGCCGCTCTTGTCCGGGTCGGGCAGTTTCACTTTCGGCTGGACATCGAAGACGTAGGTGTTCAATTCGTCAACCGGCTCGCGCCCGACGTAGTTAAATTCGTAACCTCTCAAGCTGTCGGGGGTGATGACGAATTGGTAAACCCGAATCAGATTGTCGGCGGCAGTTGTTCCGATATGGACGTCTTCGGCAAGCGTCGAAGTGTTTTCAATGATGCGCTCCTGCCGCCTGCCGTTTCTGTCGAAGGTCATCTCAGAGAGGCGGTAAAACTTGCCGGTGATCGTATCGGCCTGGCTGATGGTTTGAATGGTCAGCTCGGACAAATAACTATAGTCACGCAGCGCCGCCAGCAATGCGTTGCCTTTCTCGGCGCTGGCGGTAAGGATTTCAGCGGGCGTCCGCGCTGAACTTGTCTGGGCGCGGATTCGGCCGGGCACGACCGTCGCCAGTATCGCGACAGCCAGTAGCCCGACGGCGAGCCGCAGAGGAGATAAGAAATTGGCGTTCATCCCCGGATGCTTACTCTTGATCTACGGATGATCGATCAGGGCCGGTCGCCGGGACGCTTGAGCTTCGGCTCCTCGCTTGCGGCCGGCGGCTTTTTCGGATTTGGCGGCGGCGTCTTGCTCTTGTCGTTGTTCCGTTTGTTCTCTTCGTCGTTGACATCAACGTCATCGAGAACCTTAATCCTGCCGCCGAACTTCTTATAGTTGGTAAAGCGCACCGTCATGCGCATGTGAACGCTCGGCCCCTTCTTAAAATCCAGAACGTCGTCGGCGTAGATGTAGGTCGGAAACCAGTACTTGCCATCAATATTCTCGCGGTAGCTCTCGAAGTGCGGGAACTTCTGATTGCCGACTTCGGGGACCGCCTGGCCCTGCACCTTGACGACCTGCAAGTCTTGATCGTCAACCCACATGCGCCCTTCAAAGTAGCGCTCGCCTTTAACAAACTGTTTCGGTTTGACGTTGAAGACGTAAGTGTTCAGCTCGTCAACCTTCTCCTTGCCGACGTAATCGATCTGATACTTGGGCAAATCCTCTGTGGTCAGCGCGAAGGGCTGCACGCCCGCAAGGTCGTGCATGTCTTCAGCCGTGATTTGCAGCTCGACGAGTGTGGGCGACGGGAAGTAGGTGATCTTCTCAATGCGGTTGCCGCGGTCGTCGTAAACGATATCCGAAACGCGCTTGAAGCGGCCCGTGATCGAGCCGGCCTCGCCAATGGTCAACAGGTCGAAATCCTGCGTGAAAGTATAGTTATTGCGAGCGATCTTGTTCTCGCTCTCGGCTGCGGCGAAGCGGCGAATAACTTCGGCGATCTCAGCCGGGACAGCGGCCTTCGAGGTTGAACCCGCTTTCGGCTGTTGCGCAAAAAGCGCCGGGCACGCGGACACAAGCACTATCAAAAAGGTAATGAATCTTCTACTCATTGCATATCTCCTGCTCAAGCATTCATTCAATTGTAACGGTCTCGCGTCATCGCGCACAAGACGGGCTGATTGTTTACCGGGCGGTAAAAATGAGGATGTGAGCGGCAAGCGTCGGGGTTGCCCGGCTTTAGTTATGATTGACGCTCCGCGCCGCTTCACATATATTTGGGCGTCGGACCGCCTCGATCCTCGGCCCTGCCCGATAGTCATTTATCGGGGCATCCCGCGAGTCGTGACGTTCTCTTAGGTTGCCCGGAGGAAGTTATGTTGTCGTTGTTGCGCTTGTCGCCCGGACTCTGCAAACGCCTGGTCGTTTTGCTGGCCATCGGACTCATTCTCTTGCTGCGCGGCTGGTCATCGCCCCAGCACGTCACCGCCGAAACGCGGCCCTCGGATTACAAGAGCTTCGAGAGCCCGCAGGTGCATCCACTGTCGTTAACCCCTGACGGCACGCGCCTGCTGGCGGTCAACACACCCGATCACCGCCTCTCCGTTTTTCAATTGACCGGCGAACTGCCACAGCTCGTCACCGAGATTCCTGTCGGACTTGAGCCGGTCAGCGTCGTGGCGCGCAATGACCATGAAGCCTGGGTGACGAACTGGCTCTCGGATTCGGTGAGCGTCGTCAACCTGACTACCGGCAATGTCGTGCGCACGATTGATGTGGGTGATGAGCCGACCGATGTGGTCTTCGCGGGCGGCGAACGGCAGATGGCTTTCGTCTGTGTTTCGGGACTTCATCAGATCAAGGTTTATGATCCCGATGTGGCTGATAGCGCGGCGCAGGTCATTGACATCCCCGGCAAGCAACCGCGCGCTTTGACACGCGATGCATCGGGCAGCCGCGTGTTCGTTTCGGTCTTCGAGTCAGGCAACCAGACGACCGTGGTTTCGGCTAATAATGTCAAAGATGCCGGCGGGCCGCCAAAGGCTAAGCCAAAGATGGCCAAGAAGCTGCCGGATGCGCCGAGCGTCGGATTGATTGTTAAGTGGAACGGCACGCGTTGGGCCGACGAGCGCGGCAAGACGAACTGGACGCCCTTCGTCCCTTACACGCTGGCGGACACTGATCTCGTGGTGATTGATGCCGCGAGCGCCGCGCCCCAGATCAAGACTGAAGTCAGTGGGATCGGCACCATCATCGGCAACGCCGTATTTGATCCTCTAAGCAATCGCCTGTTTGTCGCCAACACCGAAGCTCACAACGAAGTCCGCTTCGAGCCAAACCTGCGAGGGCAATTCGCTACGACGCGCCTGGGCGTCGTTGACTTGAGCAGCAGCGCGCCGCGTGTGCAAACCGTTGATCTCAACCCGCACATCGATGTGAATCTGCCGGACGGGTCGGATGCCGAGCGCGCCGCCAGTCTCGCGCTTCCGGCAGACATCGCGCGCGCCGCTGACGGCACGCTTTTCATTGCCGCCACCGGTTCAGCCAGGGTCGGAGTGCTCAACTCAGCCGGCGTCATCCAGCGCCGCATCGCCGTCGGGCAGGGGCCAACCGGCCTTGCCATTGACGAAGCCCGGCAGCGGCTTTATGTCCTCAACCGCTTCGACGAATCGCTGAGCGTCGTCGATCTGCGCTCGCGGGCCGAGCTGAATCGCGTCGCCGTCGGTTTCAATCCCGAACCGCAAAGCGTGCGCGACGGGCGACGATTCCTCTACGATGCCGGCCTCTCAGCGCATGGTGATTTGGCGTGCGCTACCTGTCACTGGAATGGCCATCGTGATGGGCTGGCCTGGGACCTGGGCGATCCGAAGGGCAGCCTTCAGACGGTCGGCCAGTTGCTGCCTTCGACCTTCCACCCGATGAAGGGGCCGATGACGACCCAATCGCTGCGCGGCATCATCGGCAACGAGCCGCTGCACTGGCGCGGCGACCGCGGCAAGCTCGACGATTTCAACCCGGCATTCATGTCGCTGCTCGGCGGCCCGCGGCAGCTCACGACGAGCGAGATGGCGGCGTTCGCGGCATTCGCACAAACGCTCACCTATCCGCCCAATCCATTGCAGAACCTCGACCGCAGCTACCCGAATCCGCCTTCGGGGCCGAGCGCCGAGCGCGGGCGGCAGATGTTCAATAACAACCTGCTCGATGCCGCCGCTTTGCAATGCAACGCTTGCCACAACGCCAATCCGGGCTTTCGATCAGGAACTAACAACCTGATCATCCCCGGACTGCTCTTGCAGGAGTCGCAGGATTTCAAGGTGCCGCAATTGCGCGGAGTCTATCAGAAGGTCGGCATGGTCAACGCCGCCGGTAAGCAAATCTCCGGCTTCGGCTTTATCCATGACGGCTCGGTTGACACGCTGCTTGATTTCCTGCGGGTGCCGGTCTTCACTTTCAGGAATGACGATGACCGCCGCGACGTCGCCGCCTTTGTGATGGCGTTTGATAGCGGCATCGCGCCCACGGTCGGCGTGCAAACCACGGTCAATGGCACGCCGCAGGATCAAGCAGCCGCCGAGCGCATTCAGCTTCTAATTGCTCAAGCGGGCATTGGCAATTGCGACCTCGTCGTCAAGGGCATCTATCAGGGCGAGCGCCGCGGCTTTGTTTACGTCGGCAATGGGATGTTTCAGCCTGACCGCCAGAATGAATCGCCACTCAGCTGGCAGGCGCTGGCGCAGGCCGCGCGGGTCGGTTCCGAGCTGACCTTTACGGGCGTGCCGGTTGGCTTCGGGCATCGCCTCGGCATCGATCACAACGGCGACGGCAAGCTGGACGGCGACGAGTGAGCGGGGCTGAAAAAGTTCGCTTTCGACGGGCATTAATCCGCCGGACAGCTATAATAGAACTATGCGGCGCGATGCTGGTGGAAGCATCGCAAAACCAGATTACTCTTCCGCTATGACATTCAGCGAGCGTTGGCTGTGCCCGTGGATGGCACGGCGCGAACAACGCATCAACTAAGGAGGAATTCAATGGCAACAGGGTCGTACAAACCCAAGCAGTTCGATCTCAGCGGACTCACAGGCATCTCAGACCAGACGCTGGAGATGCATTTCAAGCTGTATGAAGGTTATGTCACCAACACCAACCTGCTGACCGACAAGATCACCGAGATGTTCAAGAGCGGGCAAGGCACGCCGGCTGACTTTCCGGCCTACTCAGAGCTGACGCGCCGGCTCGGCTTCGAGTACAACGGCATGGTGCTGCACGAATACTACTTCGGCAACATGAAGCGCGGCGGCGGCGCGGGCGATCCCGACAAAGGGTCGGGGTTTTTCCAGGCGGCGGAAACCAGCTGCGGCGGCTATGACACATGGAAGGCCGACTTCATGAGCGTCGGCAAGATGCGCGGCATCGGCTGGGCCGTCTGTTATCAAGACCCGACCACCGGCCAGTTGTCGAACCATTGGATCACGCTGCACGAGATCAACAACATCGCCGGCTTTACGCCCATCCTGGTCATGGATGTGTGGGAGCATGCTTTCCTGCTCGATTACAAGCCCGCCGAGCGGCCAAAGTATATCGAAGCATTCTTCTCCAACATCGATTGGGACGCCGTCGAAGCGCGCTTGAACGCTGCCAAAGCAACGCGCTGATTGGCGGCTGATCGCCAACCGCGATTGCTTTTTGCCTTTCATCGAACCGGATTGCTCGCCGCGCGGCAGCAATCCGGTTTTGTTTTTTGATGTGGAGCAAGCTGTTAGCTTGCGCACTGGCTCGCGCAAGCTAACCGCCTTGCGCCACAATGTTCGTTTGGGATTTTTTCCGCTTTTGCGGTAATCTTTTATTTCAGAAGCCGAGACATACGGAGCGCGAAAACAGGCCGCCAATCTTTTACACGTCACTGGATTATGCCGACAAAGAAGAAACAAAAGGCGCATGTGCGCCTGACCCTAAACAATGAGGAAGTCGAAGTCGCCTTCGCGCCGCATAAGACTTTGCTCGAAGTGCTGCGCGAAGACCTGGCGTTGACCGGCACCAAGCACGGCTGTGAGCTTGGCGAATGCGGCGTCTGCACGGTACTGGTTGACGGTCAGCCTGTGCTCTCTTGCTTGATGCTTGGGTTGGACGCCGAGGGCCGCTCGGTTACGAGCATCGAAGGCATGGCCGAAGGCAACGAGCTACATCCATTGCAGGAAACCTTTGCCGATCTCGGCGCCGCGCAGTGCGGCTATTGCACGCCGGGCTTTCTGTTGACCGCTCAGGAACTGCTCGAAAAGAATCCCAACCCGACGCGGGCCGAGATTCAGGAAGCGCTGTCAGGCAATCTCTGCCGCTGCACCGGCTATATCAAGATTTATGAAGCGGTCGAGCTGGCCGCGGCACGCATGCGCGGCGAGCAGGCCGAAGCGGCTAAGGAAATCATCTATGGCTATGAATAACGGCAACAATGGCAAGCCGCGCAGAGTCATCGGCAAGCCGTTTCGCAAAGTCGATGCGCGGGCCAAGTGCAACGGTCAGACACGCTTCGCCGATGATATTGCTCTGCCGCGCATGCTCTATTGCAAGCTGCTGCGCAGCCCTGTGCCGCACGCGCTCATCAAGCGCATCGACACCAGCCGCGCGCTGAAGCTGCCCGGCGTCGTCGCCGTGATTACCGGGAGCGCTCTGCCGATCCCTTACGGCATCCTGCCCGTCAGCCAGGACGAGCATGCGCTCTGCATCGATAAAGTGCGAATGATCGGCGACCCGGTCGCCGCCATCGCCGCGATTGATGAAGACACCGCGTTCGATGCGATGGATTTGATTGAAGTCGAATACGAACGGCTCAAGACCATCTCGACGATTGAAGAAGGTGTCTATGTTGACGAGCCGCGCATCCACGAATACGGCGACAGCGGTAACATTCACAAGCGGGTGTCGCTCGAATTCGGCGACGTTGAAGAAGGTTTCGCCGAAGCCGATCACGTTCGCGAAGACATTTTCTTTTACGAAGGCAACACTCACCTGCCGCTCGAACAACACGCCGCGGTCGCTCACTTTGATGCCGACCAAAAGCTGACCCTCTGGAGCGCGACGCAGACGCCGCATTACGTTCACCGCGCCCTGGCCAAGGTTCTAGGGCTGCCGGCAGCGCATATTCGCGTCATCGCCACGCCGAACGGCGGCGGCTTCGGCGGCAAGAGCGACCCGTTCAATCACGAAGTCGTCGTCGCCAAGCTGGCGATGATCACGGGCCGCCCGGTTAAAATCACGCTGACGCGCGAAGAAGTCTTCTACTGCCATCGCGGTCGCCACCCGGTTTTGATGTGGGTCAAGACCGGCGTGAAGCGCGACGGCGCGATCACCGCCATGCACTTTCGCACTTATCTTGATGGCGGAGCCTATGGCAGCTACGGCGTTGCCTCGACGTTCTATACCGGGGCGCTGCAAACCGTAACCTACAACGTGCCGCGCTATAAGTTCGAAGGCGTGCGCGTCTTTACCAACAAGCCGCCTTGCGGGCCGAAGCGTGGCCACGGCACGCCGCAACCGCGCTTTGCTCTGGAAGCGCATCTCGACAAGATTGCTGAAGAGATCAGCATCAGCCCTGTGGATATACGCCGCCGTCACCTCGCGCCGGCCTTTTCCGTCACCGCCAACTATCTGCGCATCGGCAGCATGGGCCTGGGCGCGTGCATCGATAAGATCGTCGAAGCGTCCGACTGGCATAACCGGTTTCGTAAGCTGCCTTATGGAAAAGGCGTGGGCTTTGCCTGTAGCTCGTACCTTTGCGGCGCGGGCCTGCCGATCTACTGGAACAACATGCCGCACAGTGGCGTCCAACTGCGGCTCGACCGCCAGGGCGGCGTCTGTGTGCAGTGCGGCTCTACAGACATCGGGCAGGGAAGCGATTCGATACTCGCTTACATCGTCGCCGAAGTGCTCGGCATCGATCCCTTCGACATCCGCGTCGTCACCGCAGACACAGACCTGACGCCGGTTGATCTCGGCAGCTATTCCAGCCGCGTCACGCTGATGACCGGCAACGCGGCGTTGCAGGCGGCCGAGCGCGCCCGCGAGCTGTTGACCATCGCCGTCAGCGAAAAGCTCAATGTGCCGATTGAAAACATCGCCTTCGCCGAGCGCCGCGCCTTTGACGTCGAGAATCCCGAAGTCGGCGTCAGTTTCGCCGAAGCCGTGGTGCTGGCCGAATCGAAGTATGGCACCATCGGCACGGTCGGCTCGTACACGCCGCCGCGCTCACCCGGCAAATTCAAAGGTGCCGGCGTCGGCCCCTCGCCGGCTTACAGTTACTCGGCGGCGGTCGTCGAAGTGGACGTTGATCCTGAAACCGGCATCACGACGGTTGAGCGTTGCTGGATAGCTCACGACATCGGCCAGAGCATCAACCCTGTGCTGGTCATGGGCCAGGTCGAAGGCTCTGTCTACATGGGATTGGGCGAAGCCTTGATGGAAGAGATGACTTATCGCGGCAATCGCAATGTCGTTCACAAGTTCCCTTCGATGCTCGAATACAAGAGCCCGACGACGCTTGAGATGTGCGACGTGAAGACCTACTTGATCGCAGACCCCGATCCTAACGGGCCTTTCGGCGCGAAAGAAGTCGGTCAAGGGCCGCTGCTGCCCGTGCCGCCAGCGGTCGTCAACGCGATCTATGATGCGGTCGGCGTGCGCATAGATGAAGTGCCGGCGACGCCAGAAAAGGTTCTTGCGGCGATCCGCGCTAAACAGCAAGGCAAAGACGGGCGCTTCGGGCCAAAGTCCGTTCCCGAAATCGAGTGGCCTGCGCCGCTGAAAGTGCCGACCCCGGCAGAAGGCGGCGACGGCAAAGAATTGCCGCGCCTCGCCGTGCACGTTAAGGATTGAAGAGAAGGAGCCAGGAGTCAGGAGTCAGAAGTCAGAATAAAAGCAAGGGCGTGAGAGCGCCGACTTCGCTTTCCATTCTGACTTCTGACTCCTGAATACTGAATACTGACTGTTATGATGCGACTTCCGAAATTCAACTACCGCGTCGCGAAGAAGATCGGCGACGCAGTGAAGATGATGGCCGATGCCGGAGGCGATGGAATGTTTGTCGCGGGCGGCACTGACCTTTATCCGAATATGAAACGGCGGCAGCAGACGCCGGGCACGGTTATCTCTGTGACGCGCATTCGCGACCTGCACGAAATCAAAGGTGACGGGCAAACCGGCATGGTCATCGGCGCAAGCGTGACGCTCACCGAACTATGCAATCATCCCATCATCAACCGCGATTATCCGGTGGTGGCCGGTGCGGCGCGGCTGATTTCGACGCCGATTCTGCGCAATATGGGAACGATAGGCGGCAACCTGCTGCTCGACACCCGCTGCAACTATTATGACCAGAATTACGAATGGCGGCGCGGCATCAACTTCTGCATGAAGAAAGACGGCGACATCTGCTGGGTTGCGCCCTCAAGCCCGAAGTGCTGGGCGGTGCAGTCCTCGGACCTCGCGCCGGTGATGGTCGCGCTCGGCGCGAAGCTGCGACTGGTGTCATCGGTGACGGACCGGCTGGTTGATGCGGCGGGGCTCTACAACAATGACGGCATTAATTACCTGCACAAGATGCCCGGCGAGTTAGCTACTGAAATTCATTTGCCGCCGATGAACGGCAAGCGCGCCGTCTACAAGAAGCTGCGGCGGCGCGGCGCGTTCGATTTCCCTGTGCTAGGCGTCGCGGCGGTGCTTGATGTGGATGGCGATGGCACGATTAAAGACGCCCGCTTGATACTCGGCGGCGTTGCGCCCGCGCCGCTTGCTGTCGAAGAAGCCGCCACGCGATTGATCGGCAAGCAGCTAGACCGCGAAGCGATTGCCGCCGCTGCCGAGGCCGCATATCTTAAAGCGCGCCCGCTCGACAATACCGATTTTGTGATGGGCTGGCGCAAGCAGATGGCTCGCCCGTTTGTCATCCGCGCCCTCGAAGAACTGCGCGGCTAGAGCCGTATTCAATCGGGTGTGGCGCAAGCTGTTAGCTTGCGCATTGGCTCGCGCAAGCTAACCGCCTTGCGCCACACAGCAAACATAATTGGACGCTATTCCAACTCGCTGACAGACGGCTCGCCGCTATGGCTCGGGCGAGGAAGCCGCGAGCGGCGTTTCTGTTTTGTTGAGCGTTTCGTTGAGGGATTCGATCAGCGAGGCTTTTTTGCGTGGGATACTGCGCCGCAGGGCTTTCGACAGCCGTTGCGAAGTCGCCATGATATTGCGCGGCACCTCGACCGGAAAGAGCTTGGCCACCAGCCGCTCTTTCTTCTTTTGCAGATGCGCCGCGACCTGAAGCATGCGGCTGCTTTCGAGCAGGTGAGCTTTCAGGAAATCGCGCTCCGATACGATTTCAATAATCTCCTGTTCTAACGATTCCAGGTCGTGCCAGTCGCCGATGCGATCCTGCAAATTGCGCAGCCACACCAACGCCCGCGTCGCATCGCCATAGCCCATATCCGAGATGATCTCAAACAGGTAACGGACGCGCTTGGCGGCAATGCGCAGCTCGTGCAACTCGGCGGCTTCAGTGGCCGGGTGAGATTGCGCCGCCTTCGCTAGAAACTCGGCGACCCGTTGATCCAGGCGGTCAGCGGTGTGTGCCGCCAGTTGAACTTCGTCAATGCTTAAGGTAAAGGCGGCTCCCGGCAATGACTCGTCGGTGTCAGTCGTGCTGAATGCTTTCGCCTGACCATTGCTCGGGGACAACGGTGGTTCCGGTAAGTTCAGACCGATTCTCGCGGCGAGCCGGATGATGCTTTTGTCGAGCAAGTATTCGCGGACTTTGTTGGCCGTGTCGGCGCGGCGCTGTTGCAGCACGGCTCGCACCAGCTCGAATGGCTGGCGATTTCCGGCGCGCTTCGCTTTTGCCTCTTTTTCGAGCAGCATCAAGAAAACATCGTAATTGCGGACGCGCGACAATTCGCGCCGCCAGCGCCGCAGCCGTCTTTTCACCGATGCGATGTCGAGTTGGCCATGTAGCAGATCGAGCGCGGCCTGTGCGCGCCGCGTCGTCACCCGCATCTTATGAATCGCATCCGGGTCCTGGCTCTCCATCAGATTATGATGGTATTGGCGCAAGGCGATGAAATGCGTGTGCAGGATCGCCGACAACGTGCGGCGCGTCTTACCATCGGCTTGAGGGGCTGCGGAGGCTGGCTGATCGGCGGAATTTCCGCCCGTCGTTTCAAGAGTCATTACGGTTTGCATTGATTCTGTTCACTTCGACCGAAACAACTCCCCAAGGTGAGGAGCAGGAATGGGTTCGAAGCGGGCTCGTTTTTTCTATAGCGCAGGTAGCATGCCAAGCAAATAGAGTCTGAAAAATAAAGATTACTACGCGCCACGCCGTCGGGCAATGCGGAATGGCCGACGGACAATCGGCGGCTGCCGCAATCAAGTGCCCGCAAATTGCTTTCATAATCAAGCAGCAAAGGAGGCGCTCTATGGCGAAATCAAAGCGCGCAAATCGTCTCGAAGAACTGGCGGCGCAGATTCGCGTCTGCGTCAAGTGCCCGCTGCACGCCTCGCGAACGAATGCCGTGCCGGGCGATGGCCGCCCGACAGCGAAGCTGATGATTATCGGCGAAGCGCCTGGCAAAGAAGAGGACTTGTCGGGCCATCCGTTCGTCGGCGCGTCGGGCAAATTTCTCAACTCGGTGCTGGAGGGCACAGGCATCGAGCGCGGAGATTTCTTCGTCACCAACACGGTCAAGTGCCGCCCCCCGAAGAACCGAACGCCGAAGAAGCTCGAAGTCGACACCTGCACGTCGAATTATCTTTTCGAGCAGATCGAGCTGATCAATCCGAAACTAATTATGCTGCTGGGCGGCGTGGCCGCCAAGAAGCTGCTTGGCGTCAAGAGTGTCAACGAAGCGCGCGGGCGCGTGATCGAACATGAGGGCCGCCGCTTCATCGTCGGCTATCACCCGGCGGTGCGGTTTTATAGAGAAGAGCTGGCCGAGAAAGTCCGCGAAGACTTTGCCTTGCTCAAGCGCGAGATTCAAAAACTGCAAGGTGAATAGAGCGTGGCAGGGAATAAACCTGGCGGTTCTTTGCATATGCTTTGAGGTAGTTATAATAAAAGCAGCCAGGCATGGAGATTCTCAGGCTCAACATCAACAAGGACGAGCCGCAAGCCACGCTCAAAGAGATTCGCTTGCAGGTGGCGCTCATTGCGGCCATCGCCACGGTCGCGGCCAGCTTGATTGCGCGCTTTGTCTTTGGCGCGCCACTCATCCCTGAGCTGCTGGCCCAGTACTTCTTTTCGGTCGCCCCCATCTGGATGGTCGAACCCGCTGTCGCTCTGCTCGGCCCTTTCGCCAAGCATCTCGCGTTTCTCGCCTGCGTCGTCGTCTATTTGATTGCCCTGACCGCCGCGGGTTTTGGTTCCTTCCAACTCCTGCCATCGCCGCGCACAACGGTTGCGCGCCGTGCCGCGCTCGGCGGCTTTGCGGCGGCCGTATATCTGCTTACCTTGCTCGTCATCATCCCGGTTCTCGGCGGGGGGATTGCGGGTCAATACTTGCGGCAAGGCCCGCTCGTTACCTCGGTGGCGCTGTTGCTGACCCATGCGGTATACGCCGCGTCCTTGATACTCGCGGCTCGCGCTTACCTTGATGGTGATGGAGCCGTGGTAGCGCAAAGCAAGCTGCTCAGTCGTCGCCGGGTCGTGCGCGGCATTGGTTATGCCGGACTGGCCGTCGGGGTTTATGACATCGGGCGGTCACTACTCGGCTCGTGGCTCAACAGCGGTGCAGGCCGTGTGCGAGGCGGCACGGGTGAATTTCCCTCCATCGAAAACCTCGCGCTTGAGGTAACCCCGACCCCGGACTTTTATGTTGTTTCAAAGAACGCCTTCGATCCTGAAGTGGATGCCGCGCGATGGCGGCTTGAGATCAGTGGTCTCGTCGAGACGCCGATGAACCTGACTTACGATGACATCAAAGCGCTTCCGGCGGTCGAGCAGTATGCGACCCTCTGCTGCATCAGCAACGAAGTCGGCGGCGACTTGATCGGCAATGCGCGGTGGCGCGGCGTGCGATTGAAAGAGTTATTGCAAAGGGCAGGTCTGAAGCCGGGCGTCGTGGATATCGCCCTACGCGCCAGTGATGATTATCTCGATTCGATACCGCTTGATCGTGCCATGCAAGAGGGCACGTTACTGGTTTACGAGATGAACGGCGAGCCCTTGACCCCGGCGCACGGCTACCCGCTGCGTCTGCTGGTGCCGGGCATCTATGGAATGAAGAACGTCAAGTGGATCACACGGCTCGAACCGATTGATTATGATCTGAAAGGGTATTGGCAGCGGCGCGGCTGGGACGACCGCGCCGAGTATAAAACCATGTCACGCATTGACGCGCCCGCCCGGACAGTCAAAGGCGAGACGAGCGTCGCCGGCATTGCCTTCGCCGGCGACCGCGGTATCAGCAAAATCGAAGTCTCGACCGATGGCGGCGCGACCTGGGAGGCCGCCGAAATCAAGCCCGCTTTGTCGTCTTTTTCCTGGGTTTTGTGGCAAAAACGGTGGACGCCGCAGCAATCAAGCAAGCACCGCCTGGTAGTTCGCGCCACGGATGGGCGCGGCAACTTGCAGACCTCGCAATACGCGCCGCCAGAGCCGTCGGGCTCTTCGGGTTACGATGCGAAGACCGTCGCCAGCGAATAGGCCATCACGCTGACATCAACCGACGATCTCGAAGAGCGCATCGAGCGGGCGGTGATGGAAGACGCGCGGCGCATTCTCAAGCACTTCCTCAAGCGTCGTCACGCCGCGCAAGGCCTTGACCATGCCATCCTCCTGCATCGTACAGAGCGCACACATGTCGAGGCTGATCTGACGAATCTCCTGCATCGTCCGCTTCAGCAGAATGGCGTCGCGGATGTCGGCATTTGGCACCAACAGCTCATAGATGCCGAGCCGCCCGCGATAGCCTGTAAAGTTACAGGCCGAGCAGCCTTTGCCGCGCATCAGCTCGAACCCCTTCATTTGCTCGCGCCGCAAACCGAAGCGCCGCAGCACGCGATCTTCCGGCTCATAACGCATTCGACATTGCGCGCAAACCTTCCGCACCAGGCGTTGCGCGAGGATTGCGCCGATGGTCGAAGCGATCAGCGAAGTCTCAATCTCCATGTTGATCAGACGGACGAGCGCGCCGACCGAGTCTTCCGTGTGGAACGTCGCAAAAACTTTATGCCCCGTTAACGCTGATTGCACCGCAACGTCTGCCGAAAAACGGTCGCGAATTTCGCCGATCACAATGATATCCGGGTCCTGGCGTACGATGGAGCGCAACGTTTCGTTAAACGTCAGGCCAATCTTTTCGTTGATCGAACATTGCGAGATGCCGTCAATGACATACTCCACGGGGTCTTCGCAGGTGATAATCTTCACCGTTGGGTCATTGCAGTGATCGATTGAGCTGTAGAGCGTCGTCGTCTTTCCGGACCCGGTCGGCCCGGTAATCAAGGTGATGCCTGAAGGCGATGCCAGCACGTCTTCGCTATAGAGGCGCAGGATGTTCGGCGCGAATCCCAGCTCAAGCAAGCTGATGAGCGAGGCCTTGTTGAGGATTCTCAAGACGACATTTTCGCCGAAGACGGTGGCATAGAAAGAGACGCGGATATCGATCTCCTGCTTTTCGGTTTTAACGAAGATGCGGCCATCCTGATGCTTGCGGCGCTCGGCGACGTCGGCGTCGGCGAGAATCTTGATGCGCGAGATGATGCGCGGCGTATAGTCGCGCGGGAAATCCATCTTGTGAACCAGCACGCCGTCAATGCGATAGCGCACGCGGAGTTTATTGGCCATCGGTTCAAGGTGAACGTCGGATGCGCCTTCCTCAATGGCCGAGCGGATCAGTTGATCCACCATCTGCACGACGCGGTCGTCGTTGGTTTGCGGCTGGGTTTCAAGGGTGTGGTACTTGACTTTGTTGTAATCGCTGATGCCGGCGTCTTTGCCCTGCAACAGGGCTTCGAGCAGGTCAAGCGTCTTTAAAATGACGGAGCTGGTCGCAAGGTGTAGCTTGACGCGGGTGTTGAAGGTCCGCGTGACCTCTTCAATGAAAGGGGTCGCCGTCGGGTCGCTGACCAGCAAGTGGATAAAGCCCTCACTGATGCAGACGGGCAGGCCGACTTGCCGGCGCAGGTACTTGTGCGACATCCGCCGGACTAGCTCAATGTCTATCTGGCTAATGTCGGGCTCTAACAGCGGCAGGGCGAATTTTTCACCCAGCGCCTCGACGAGGTGGCGTTCCTCGATGAGGCCCATTTCGATGAGGATTTCGCCTAACCGTTTGCCTTTCGGGCTGCTCTTGCGCTGGACCTCGCGCGCCGCCATCACATCCTGTTGGGTGACCAGCCGGCGAGCCATGAGAATGTCGCCGATGCTAAGGCTACTGCGGTGGCGGCGGATGAAATCATCCAGGCGAGTCTCGCTCACCCAGTTCATTTCAAGCAGCACGTCACTCAAGGACTTCTGCCCGGACAGTTGTTCCTGGATGCGCCGCGCCCGCGACAACTGATCCTTGGTAACCAGCCCTTCGTTGATCAGTGCGGATTCGATGCCGTTATCGAGTGAGAATTGAAGCATATGCCGATTTTGGATTTCCGATTTTGGATTTTGGATTCATCGGCGGCCATCTCCGCCAGTGAAGCCAGGTCCAACAACAAACAGGGGCGCGACGGGGACAGATGGGGCGGGGTTCTAAATTATGGCGGGTCCCACGTCCGGCAATCTAAAATCCAAAATCGCCGGCGCGAAGCGCCAAGCCATGAAAATCTAAAATTGAAATGTCTGCGGTGAAATGATAAATGATGGACTGCAATAAATCAGCAGTAATCTTCGAGGTCATTTTGAAAGCGATTGTTTTTGCGGTTCTCTTCAGCCTGACAGCGCCTGCGACGGTTATGCAAAAGAACGAACGACCCCGCGCCCGCGATGTCGGCCTGCGCATCGGTGTCCTGCCGACAGGGCCGCTCAACGCCATAACTGATGTGGCCGGCGTCACGGTCGGACAAACGACCGTCAGCCGCGGTGACAACATCCGCACTGGCGTCACCGCGATTCTGCCGCACGGCGGGAACCTCTTCCGCGAAAAGGTTCCGGGCGCCGTCTTCATCGGCAACGCTTTCGGCAAGCTTGCGGGCTCGACACAGGTGAACGAGCTTGGCGAAATCGAGACTCCCATCCTGTTGACCTCAACCTTGAACGTGCCGCGCGTTGCTGACGCGGTCATCGATTACATGCTGGCGTTGCCGGGCAACGAAGATGTGCAATCGATCAACCCCCTTGTCGGCGAAACCAACGACGGTTACTTGAACGACATTCGCTCTCGCCCGGTGACGCGCGATGACGTAGTGAGCGCAATTAAAAATGCGAAGGGTGGCGCGGTTGACGAAGGCGCAGTCGGCGCCGGTACGGGAACGGTGGCGTTTGGATGGAAAGGCGGCATCGGCACCGCTTCGCGTCGGTTGCCGGCACAGCTCGGCGGCTACACCGTTGGCGTGCTCGTGCAATCGAACTTCGGCGGTGTGCTGACGATTGGCGGCGCTCCCGTGGGCCGCGAGCTGGGCCGATACTACCTCAAAGACCAGCTCGAAGGCCCGTCGAATAATAAGCGGCTTGCCTCTGATGCGGAGGTTTCGGCGGACAGGGCCGATGGCTCGATAATGATTGTCATTGCGACGGACGCACCCGTAGATCATCGCAATCTGAAACGGCTTGCAGCGCGTTCGATGATGGGGGTGGCGCGCACGGGCTCGTCCGGCTCAAACGGCAGCGGCGATTATGCCATCGCTTTTTCGGTCGCGTCCGAACTGCGCGTCAAACCGATAACGGGCTCGCTACGTGACCAGAGACTCCTCGCTAACGACGCGCTCTCGCCGCTTTTTGAAGCGGTTATCGAAGCCGCCGAAGAAGCCATCATCAACTCGCTGTTTCGCGCCACGACGACAAGCGGGCGCGGCCACACGGTTGAGGCGCTGCCGCTTGACCGCACCATCGAGGTGCTTCGGCGATACAACCTGATCCGTTGATTGGTTCAGATTGCGTCGGTCGAAATTGTGCTTCGCTACTCGGAACGTGGTATAAACAATTCGTCTCAGGAAAGGAATTCTATGCTCGCTTCACGTCCGCATCTAAACCGTCGCCTGGCTCTTTTCAGACAGGCGGCACTGATCAGCCTTCTCCTCGGCTTCTTATTATTCAACTTGCCAACGGCGGATGCCTTCAAGCCGCCGGCGCAAAACACGCCGCCGCCGCTGGAAAGCGGCAAGTTCCGTCTCCATAAATTTCAACAGGCGATTGGCGAAGAAAGCTATGAAGTCACCCGCGACGGCGATGCGCTGGTAACCAAAAGCGAGTTCAAGTTCACGGATCGCGGCTCCCCTGTGCCGCTACAGGCAACGCTGCGCACACGGCAAGACCTGACGCCGCTGGCCTACGAAATCAAAGGCAAGACATCGCGGCTCTCCGACATTGACACGACGGTCGAAGTCACCGGCAGCACGGCGAAGATCCGCGAAGGCAATCAGACGCGCGAAGCGGAGGCGACCGGCCACTACTTTACGATTAGCGGCTATGCGCCGGTTGCCGTGCAGATGATGATGGTTCGCTACTGGGCGACCACGGGCGGCAAGGGCGCGCTTAAGACGCTGCCGGGCGGTGAAGTCACGATTCAGTTTCGCGGCAAGGACATGATTGAAGCAGACGGCAAGCGCGTTGAGCTGGACCGTTACAGCATCGGCGGCGTCATCTGGGGCCGCGAATCATTGTGGTTCGATGCCGCCAGAAACCTGATCGCCACCGTTTGTGTTGATGCCGAGTTCGATCACTTCGAGGCGATCCGCGAAGGCTACGAAGCGGCGCTGCCGGTCTTCGTCAAGAAAGCGGCTGAAGATGGCATGGCCGGGCTCTCGACCCTGGCCACGCGCTTTGGCCTGAAGCGCCGGGGCGGCTTCGCCTTCACCGGCGCGACCTTGATTGATGGCACAGGAGCGGCTCCTGTGGCCGATTCCGTGGTGGTCGTCGAAGGCGAGCGCATCATCGCTGCCGGGCCGCGTGGCAAAGTTAAGATACCGCCGAAGGCGACGGTCATCGATGTGCGGGGCAAGACGATGCTGCCCGGCCTCTGGGATATGCACGCGCATTACGAGCAGGTCGAGTGGGGGCCGATCTACCTGGCGGCGGGCGTGACGACCGTGCGCGATGTCGGCAACGAGTTTGAGTTCATCACCGCTGTGCGCGACGCCATTTATTGGGGCCGTGGGCTCGGGCCGCGAATGTTGCTCGCGGGGATTGTGGACGGCGACAGCCGCTCGGCGCTCGGTGTCATTCGTGTGAATACGCCCGAACAGGCGCGCGAAGTCGTGACCCGCTATAAAAACGCGCGCTTCAATCAGATTAAAATTTATAGCTCGATCAAGCTCGACGTCTTGAAAGCTATTTGTGATGAAGCTCACAGGCAAGGCTTGACGGTCACCGGCCATGTGCCAAACGGCATCAACGCCGTGCAGGCCGTCGAAGCCGGCATGGATCAAATCAATCACATCCAATACCTGACGCCTGTGCTGCGGGCCAAAGACCAGAAGCCGGGGACGCCGATTAACTTCGACTCGCCAGAGGCGCAAAAGACGCTGCAATTCTTTAAGGATCATCACACGGTTGTAGACCCGACGATGGCGCTGATGGAGCTGATCCTCCACCCTGCGAACGTGCCGGTGGCGACCTTCGAGCCGGGCATCGCCCGTGTGGCCCCGGAACTGGCCGGGCCGCTAAACAACACGGGACAGCCGCCCGCGGCTGCCGAGCAGGCAAAGGCGACCTACGAGACGTGGCTTGCGACCATCGGCGCGCTGCACCGCGCCGGTATTCCAATCATCGCCGGCACAGATCAGGCAGTACCCGGCCACAGCCTGCACCGCGAGATCGAGCTTTATGTCAAAGCCGGCTTCACGCCAATGGAAGCGATTCAGGCAGCAACCATAGTCCCGGCGCGCTTGATGAAGATGGACAATGATGTCGGCACCGTCGAAGCCGGCAAACGCGCCGACATGATTCTTATTGAAGGCGACCCGCTGCAATCCATCAGCAACATTCGCAACGTAAGGTGGGTGGTCGCCGCCGGGCGTGTCTTTAATCCGGCTGACTTGTGGACGAGTGTCGGGTTCAAACCATAAGTGAAATGTAGCGCCAGGCGGTTAGCTTGCGCCGAGTGTTGCGCAAGCTAACCGCCTGGCGCTACGTCAGAATCAATATGACCAGCGCATCAACAAAAGAACAACCTGAGCTAACGCGACAGGATTCGCCCCAGGCGGCGAAGCCCAGGGGCAAGCGCTCGAAAATCAAATGGGTGGTGGCGGCCATCATCGCGCTCGTTATCGCTTATAGCCTGTTCGATCTCTATGGGCCGCGCTCGACTAAGCTGCGCCGTTTCGACGCCGACGAAGTGGCGCGACTTGAGACGGCAATGTGGCGGTCATATTACGACCGCAAGCAGGTGAAGCTTTTCAACGAGCTGTCCGAGTTGCTGCGAACACAGTACAACCTGCCTTACATTCGCTCGAACGCCGTCGCGTATCAGGCTGCCAGAGCCGCTTTCGTGTTCAAGGACGGGCACAACCGCGCAGAGTATGAGCGCGCCCTGCCTTACCTGGTGAAGTTCTATCAACGCATCCGCGAAGTGGGTGACATCTCGTTCGATGTAGATCGCGCTGCGCGGCTAGAGCTGGAATGGTGGATCATCCACCGCGAGCGCCAGCAGCGCGCGCCGGGTGACCTGGCGCGCTCGCTCGCCGAATTGCCCGCCGAGATTTACCAGATGCCCGCTGAACGATTCATGGAACATGGGCGATTGCGCGCCGAAGCCATGACGATCCGCGACGACAAGGCGGCGTCGGGCGGCGTCACAGAGGCCGACTGGTCGAAGATTGATGAGTTGCTCCATGCGTCATGGCGCTCGCTCTACGAGGCGGTGAATCAACCATGAGCCTGGCTTTTGACCTGATCACCTTTGATTGTTACGGCACCCTGATCGATTGGGAGAAGGGAATCAGCCGCGCCTTCCAACGTGAAGCGAAAAGGAATGGCAGGGCGCTTGACGCCGCGACGATCATCGCGGCCTATCACGCGGAAGAGCCGGCGGTCGAATCCGAAGCCTTCCGCCCATACCGTGACGTGCTGAACCGGACTGCACAGCGGGTCGCGTCGCGGCTGGGGTTGCCGATTGCGCCTGAGCGCGCCGGGTTTCTCGCTGAGAGCTTGCCGACATGGCCGCCGTTTGCAGACACGAACGCGGCGCTTGAGCGACTGGTGAAACGTTTTCGGCTGGGGATTCTATCGAACGTGGACGACGACTTGCTGACGGCGACGCGGAAACATTTTACTGTGCGCTTTGATTTGATAGTCACCGCTGAACAGGTCGGCTCTTATAAGCCATCGCATGGCCATTTCATCGAGGCCCGGTGGCGCGCTGGCGAAGCGCGTTGGCTACACGCCGCGCAAAGTTATTTTCACGACGTGCTGCCGGCGAGCGCTCTCGACATTCCCGTCGCCTGGGTGAATCGCAAAGGTGAGCAGCCGGACCATGGCGGGCCGCTGCCGACGATTGAGGTTAGCAATCTTACCGAGCTTGCGGATCGCCTCGGCGTATAGCTAAACCCTCAATTGCCGCCGGCGGCTTCTCGGATCGCGGCGATCACTTCATCGTCGTCGGGGCGGAAGATTGGCAGCACGGACTTGCGGTAACGAATGACGCCCTGCGGATCGATGACGAAGACGGCGCGCTGCGAGCCGCCGAGCAGCGATTTCACCTCGTAGAGCTTTGTGACCTCGCCGCGCTCGTCGGCAAGCAAGGTCTGTGGCAGACCGTGATGCTTGGCAAACTCTTTGTGCGATTCGACGCTGCCGACCGAGATGGCGGCAACCTCGGCGCCCGTCGTTTGATAATCCGTCCAGCGGTCGCGCATGCTGCACATCTGCTTGGTGCAGACTGGCGTTTCGTCTTTCGGGTAAAAGATCAAGGCCACGACCTGACCACGATGATCCTCCAACCGCCACGTTTGATCATTGCCATCAGGGAGTGTGAAATCCGGCGCCGTATCGCCTACACGGCTGCCCCGGTTGGGTTGATTGCCTGCTGCGCTCATCGTTGATTCACCCCTTCTGCCTTCAGCGTTGCTTCGTCTTTTGGTTGAACAGCGGGAACCGTGTGCCGGCCCCAAGGTCGCGAATCTCGCCGCGGGTGCGCTCGATCAACTTTCGTTTAATGGTGGCGCGCAAGCGGTCGCTGCGACCCACGGCGAAATGTTCGACCAGTAACAGCATCCGCTGCCAGCTCGATTCCAGCTCGTCGGCGAGCCGTGAAATCTGCGTGATGTCATAGGGGACGGCGATGACTTCGCAGCCGACGCGAGCGAAGATGGCCAAGTAGCGCGCCGTCGCCAGGTCCGGGCAGAGCAGCCGGCGATTGCCGATCTTTAACTCGATGCCCAGTAGCGTATGCAGGACTTCGACCTCTGCCTTCTTGATCGAGGCTTTAAGCTCATACTGCCGCGTCCGTTGCGACAGCACTCGGCTTTGGTAGATTGCCGTGATCGACTGGTCTTTGAGCTGGCGGGAAATCTCGGCGACGATATCTTCGGCTTTGACAGCGCGAGCAGAGCGGGCGGCGCGGCCGGTGAGCGATTCGACCTTGTCGGTGTTCGATCCCATAGGCTCAGCGCTTCGCTGTGCTGACCTGCGAGCGTGCTTTGTCGAGCGTCGTCAACACGCGACCCGGCAGCACGCCCAGGTAAAGCGTGCCGAGGATGGCCAGCACAAGGGCGGCCACTACTGAGCGCGAAACGCGCGGCTTCACGTACCCGGTTGCGGGCTCGGCAAAGAACATGGCAACAACCACACGCAAGTAGTAGTACCATGAAATCGCGCTGTTAACGACGCCGACGATCACTACCCAGTGCAGCAGCGAGTTGTTGGTCTGCGAGCCTGCGGCCCACGCGGCTTTGAAGACCAGCAGCTTCGACATGAAGCCCCCCGTTAAAGGAATGCCCGCAAGACTGAGCAGGAATAACGAGAGCGCCGTCGCCAGGCCGAGCGATTGAAAGCCGATGCCCTGGTAGTCGGCAATCTCTGTGCGCCGGTCGCCGCGCCGCGCAATCACTTCGATGATGGCGAAAGCGCCGAGGTTGATGATGACGTAAGAAAGCATGTAAAACGCCACGCTCGTCCAGTCCAGCGCGATCATGCCGACCAGCGCATAGCCGGCGTGGGCGATGGATGAGTAAGCCAACATTCGCTTGATGTTGCTCTGCACAATCGCCACCAGATTGCCAATGGTCATCGTCATGATCGCCATCACCGCTAACGCATTCACCCAGGCGTGTTGCAGGTTGGCGAGCGGCCCGGCGGCGGCGATGAACGGCGTTGCCGCAAAGGTCAGCACAAAGACGCGTGTGAAGGAAGCGAAGGCGGCGGCTTTCGAGCCCGTCGACAGGAAAGCGGTCACCGGCGTCGGCGCGCCTTCGTAAACGTCAGGCGACCAGACATGGAACGGTGCCGTGGCGACTTTGAATCCAAAGCCGACAATCATCATCGCCGCGCCGGCTAGTAACATCTCAGTCGAGAAGATGTGGCCCGAGGCGATGCGCTCTTTGATGATCTGCAAATTCGTCGTCGCTACGGGCGTTGCGCCCGCCTGGTAGGTCGCTCCATAAACGAAGGCGATGCCGAACAGCAGGAAGGCCGTCGAAAACGAGCCGAGGATGAAATACTTGACCGCCGATTCGTTCGAGCGCAGGTCGCGGCGACGATAGCCGCAGAGGACGTAGGTAGAGATTGAAGTAATCTCAAGGCCGAGGAAGATCATCACCAGGTCGTTAGCCGCGGACATGAACAGCATGCCGGTCGTCGCGAACAACAACAGCGCGAAGTATTCGCCGACCGCCAGCTCTTCTTCCTTCACCCAGCGCATCGAGATCAGCACCGTCAACACGGCGACGATCAAAAAGACAAAGGCAAAAATCAGCCGGAAGTGATCCGTGATGATCATGCCCGAATAAGACGTCTCGCCGTTGTGCTTCCACAGCGTCGCCGCCGCGACCCCCGCGCCAATCAGGCCGACGAGCGAGAGCGCCCCGGCAATGCGGCGCTCGATGTTCCGCGAGATGGCGTCCACCATCATGATGATGAAGGCGACCACCGCGATGATGGTTTCCGGCAAGACGGCTTGAAGGTTGATTCCCAGGTCGTTCGGTTGCATCTATCTTTCTTCTGGTTGCTTGGTTGCGCCGGCGCGGGGTGTGGCCGCTGCCGCCGGGTTATACGGCGCGCTGATGTCTTGCACCGCCTGTTTGCTGCGCGCCAGGAAAAGGTTCGGATAAATCCCCATCACGAAGATCAGGAGGATCATCGGCGCCAGCACGACCTTTTCGCGGAGGTCCAGGTCCGCGAGCTTTAGATTCGCAGGGTTCGTTACCTTGCCATAGATTACCCGCTGGTACATCCACAGCATATAGACCGCCGACAGGATCATGCCGACCGCCGCGATTGACGCATAGAGCTTCGCCTGCGGCAGCACGGTCGAGGTATAGGTGCCGATCAGGATCAGGAATTCGCCGACGAAGCCATTCAGCAGTGGCAAGGCGATGCTCGACAACGTGACGACGAGAAACAGCGTTGAATAGACCGGCATGACGTTGGCCAGCCCGCCGAATTCGGCGATCATTCGCGTGTGGCGGCGGTCATAGATCATGCCTACGATGACGAACAGCGCGCCGGTCGAGATGCCATGATTGAGCATCTGGTAGAGCGCGCCCTGCATGCCTTTATCCGTGAACGAAAAAATACCGAGCACGACGAAGCCAAGATGGCTGACCGATGAATAAGCCACCAGCTTCTTCAGGTCAGGCTGCACCATCGCGACCAGCGCCCCATAGATAATGCCGATGACGGCCAGGAAGCAGATGAACGGCGCCCACTCGCGCGCCGCGTCGGGGAATAAGGGCAGGTTGAAGCGCATCAAACCATAGGTGCCCATCTTCAGCAGCACGCCGGCCAGAATGACAGAGCCCGCGGTCGGCGCTTCGACGTGCGCGTCGGGCAGCCAGGTATGAAAAGGGAAGAGCGGCACTTTGATAAAGAACGCCAGGCCGAATGCCCAGAACATCCATGACTGTGTCGCCGGGGTTAGACTCAATGCACTCGTACGAACGGCATCGGTGATCGTCGGAATGTCAAAGGTGAAATTGCCGGTCGCCTGCCCGTGCGCGTAGTAGACGGCGATGATGCCTGCCAGCATTAACAGTGAGCCGACGACCGTATAGATGACGAACTTGACGGCGGCATAGATGCGCCGTTCACCGCCCCAGATGCCGATCAGCAGATACATCGGCACCAGCATCACTTCCCAGTAGAGGTAAAAGAGGAAGAGGTCATTCGCCACGAAGACGCCGATCATGCCGGTTTCGAGCGCCAGCATCGAGATCAGGAATTCGCGCTGCCGTTTGTGAATAGAGTTCCACGAAGACAACAGCGCCAGCGGCACCAGCAGCGTCGTCAGCAAGACGAGCCAGAGGCTCAAGCCGTCAACGCCGACGTGGTAGTGGATGCCCAGTTTGAACGCGGTGATCCATTCGACGTCGGTCTTGAATTGCTCGCCGCCGCCCGCCTGGAAACGAATCGCCAGCGACAGCGACAGAATAAACGTGGCAAGCGAAAAGACCAGCGCCGTCCACTTTAGATCGTTCTCGGTTGTCTTTTCGCCGCGCCCGATCACGGCCAGGTAGATCGCCCCGACCAGGGGCAGCAGCGTGACGATGGTGACGATGTATTCGGCCATGCTTAATCTTCAAAGGGCGACGTGCCTTGGCCGCCCGGTTTAACCTCGGCTAGCGAATGAAATAGTAGATCAGCACCAGCGCGCCAAGCACGACGATGGCGACATAAGCGCGCGCCAGCCCTGATTGCAGAAAGCGCAACAGGCCGCCGATGATTCGCGCGAAGGTGCCCGCGCCATTCACCACGCCGTCAATGAATTCTTGATCGATGATGCGCCATAGCACATTGGTCGAGCCGACCTTGATCGGCTGGACGACGGCGGCGTCATAGGCTTCGTCAACGTAGTACTTGTTCTCCAGCAATCGCGGCGGCTGCCACAGCGGTTTGCGCTTGAACCAAACCCAGCCGATGGCGAGGCCGGCACACGCAATAGCCACTGAGATAGCCGTCAGCCTCCATTCGAGTCCGTAACTCTCGGTCGTCGGCGCAGACTCAGGCGACTCGACGCTGCTGCGTTTTTCTTCTCCGGACATTTGACCGCCGGCGTGCGCAGGACCGAGGTGTGCGATTGAGGGTTCGAGGAAGCGCTCGAAATGGTTCCGCGTCAAGCCGAAGGACAGGCCTTCCGGGACGCCAAGAAAGCCCGCGAGGACTGCGCCGATGGCGAGCACGATGAGCGGCAGCGTCATCACCAGGGGCGATTCGCGCGGCGGGCCGCCGTGGTGTTCATGCTCTTCTGGACCAACGCGCGGCGGTGTGACCGCCTGGTGCGATTCGTCGGGGTGCGCGTGCTTGTGCGCCTCTTCGTGTGCGGTTGGGATTCGTTCTTTGCCAAGGAACGTAACGACCATCAAGCGTGTCATATAGATCGCCGTCATCAGCGCCGTGATTGCGCCGACAGCCCAGAGGACTTTAGCCCACACGGGCGGAATCCCCGCCGACGTGAAGGTGCGATAGAGGATTTCGTCTTTACTGAAGAAGCCCGACAGCAAGGGGAAGCCTGAAATCGCTAACCAGCCGGCTGCCATCGTCCAGAAGGTGATGGGCATATATTTTTTCAAACCGCCCATGCGCCGCATATCCTGTTCGTGATGCACGCCGAGAATCACCGAGCCTGAGCCGAGGAACAACAATGCCTTGAAGAAAGCATGGGTGAAGACGTGAAAGATGCCCGCGGTAAACGCGCCGACGCCACAGGCCAGGAACATATAACCGAGTTGCGAGATCGTCGAATAGGCCAGCACCTTCTTGATGTCCCACTGCCCCAGGCCGATGGTCGCCGCAAAGAGCGCCGTCGCCGCGCCAACCAGCGCGACGATAAACATCGCCGTCGGCGCGTGCGTGTAGATCGAGCTGGCGCGCGATACCATGTAGACGCCTGCCGTCACCATCGTCGCCGCATGGATCAGGGCTGAGACCGGCGTCGGGCCGGCCATCGCGTCAGGCAGCCAGACAAAAAGCGGAATCTGCGCGCTCTTGCCGGTCGCGCCGACGAACATCAAGACCGCGATTGTTGTCACGCCGCCGGCGAAGATCGAGGCGGCAGTGAAGGGATCGGCTGCCGGCAGATGCATCGCCCAGTCGAAAGCTCCCTGGATGCCGCGCGCCGGGTCGCTGAAATAGAAGATCGAGCCGGAGTGCCAGAACAACAACATCAAGCCGATGGCGAAGCCGAAGTCGCCAATGCGGTTGACGACGAAGGCTTTCTTGGCCGCATCATTGGCATAGCCTTCGTTGAAGTAGTAGCCGATGAGCAGGTATGAGCAAAGCCCGACGCCTTCCCACCCGACGAACATCAGCAGGAAGTTATCCGCCAGCACCAGCGTCAGCATCGAGAACATAAACAGGTTCAGGTAGGCGAAGAATCGCCAGTAGCCCGAATCGCCGCGCATGTAGCCGGTGGCGAAGACGTGAATCCAGAAAGCCACGAAGGTGACAAAGAGGATGTAAATCGCCGACAGCGAATCGAGCAGCAGCGCGAAATCGGCGCGGAAACTGCCGACCTGAATCCAGGTGAAGAGATAATCGAATACTTTGGCGCCGCCTTGCAGCTCGACGCGATGCTTGAAAAAGACATAGAAAGAGATCACCGCGGAGATGGCGACCGTCGAGCAGGCAATCAAGCCGATCAAGCGCTCGCTCATCCGCTTGCCGAAAAGGCCAAGAATCGCTGCGCCCGCGAGCGGCGCGAGGATGATGGCGGCGAGTAATGATTCGGTATGGGCTCCGTTCATTCAGGTTCCTTATGACCGGCGACGATTGGCGGACATCCAGCGTCAGTCGCCGGTCTAGAATTTCAGCGTGTCCGCTTCATCAACATTGAGCGATTCGCGGTTGCGGAAGATCGAGATAATAATGGCCAGGCCGACGGCGGCTTCGGCGGCAGCGACCGTCATGACGATGAAGACGAATAGCTGGCCGCCAATGTCGCCGAAATAGCTCGACATCGCCACCAGCGACAGGTTGACAGCGTTCAACATCAGCTCGATGCACAAGAAGATGGTGATGGCGTTGCGCTTGATGAAGACGCCGACCGCGCCAATCGTGAACAGCAAGGATGAAAGTCCTAAGTACCACCAGAGCGGAATCATCAATTCTCCCAACTTATGTGGCGCAAGCTGTTCGCTTGCGCAGTGATTCGCGCAAGCGAACAGCTTGCGCCACATAACACTTAATCGCCTTCGCGCCGCGCCAGCACCATCGCGCCGACGACCGCCATGAGGATCAACACCGAGGTCACTTCAAACGGCAACAGGTACTGCGTGAACAGGCTGTAGCCGACGCTATAGGTCGTGCCGACGGCGCGATCCGTCGTGTCTATGGCGAAGGCCGGCGTAATGTTTTTATTGGCCAGCGTCTTCAGCACATAAAAAGCTTCGGCAATCATCGCGCCGGCAAAGGGGATGGCCAGATAGCCGAGCGCTTTATGCTTCTCGACGACCGGCTGCGACTTCGGCACGTTCAACAGCATGATGACGAAGATGAACAGAACCATGATCGCGCCTGCATAAACGACGATCTGAATGGCGGCGATGAACTGCGCATGCAGGGTCATGTAGAGCGCCGACAGCGACGCCAGTGTGCCGATCAATGACAGGGCGCTGTAGAGCGGATTGCGCTGGAAGATGACGTTGAGCGCGGTGCCGATGGCCAAGACCGCGAGGACGATGAATAGAACTTTTTCCATATCGCTGTGTCAGCCCCTTCGGGCCGAGCTACGGGTTATGCGGCGGCCAGAGCAACACCACCGTCGCCGTGATGATGACGTTGATGATCGAGGCCGGCAGCAGGAACTTCCAGCCGAAGCGCATCAACTGGTCATAGCGGAAACGCGGCAGCGTGAAGCGTATCCACATCGCCAGGACGATCAGCGCCAGCACCTTCATCGCGAAGTAGACGAGGCCGAGCCAGGGGTAAAAGTTTACCTTCGGCCCGATGTAACCGCCGAAAAACAGCGTCACCGCAATCGAAGAAGCGGTAATCAGGTTGATGTATTCCGCCATCTGGAACATCACGAACTTCATGGACGAATATTCGGTATGGTAGCCGGCGACCAGCTCCGATTCGGCTTCAGGAAGATCGAATGGCGTGCGGTTGCACTCGGCGAGCGAGGCGATGTAGAAAACGATAAAGACCAGAAACAGCGGCGGCTTGAAAAAGTTCCAGCCCAGTAGGCCGAACCTGCCGCTCTGCTGGCCGACGATGGCCGACAGGTCGAGCGTCCCCGTATACAACAGGACGCTGACAATCGAGATGCCAAGGGCCAGCTCATAGCTGATCATCTGGGCGCTGGAACGCAACCCGCCCATCAGCGAATACTTGTTGTTCGAAGCCCAGCCCGCCAATACCAGCCCGTAGACGCCGAGCGAGGTCAGCGCGAAGATGTAAAGCAGGCCGATGTTCATCGAGGTGACGCGCAGTGCGACGTCGCGGTTGATGAAGGGGACATGAACGACGCCGCCGTAGGGAATGACGATAAAGGTCATCAGCGAAGGGATCAGCGAGATGGCCGGCGCGGCGACGTAGAGCCAGCGATTGGCCTCGGTCGGGATGATGTCTTCCTTGAAGATCATCTTGACGCCGTCGGCCAGGGGTTGCAGCAGGCCCCAGGGGCCGACGCGGTTCGGGCCGATGCGCAGTTGAATCCAGCTCATCACCTTGCGTTCGAGAAAAGTCAGGTAGGCGACGGCGGTGACCAGAACGAAAAGAATGATCGCGGTTTTGATTACCCACTCAAGAAGCACGTCTGTAGTCATAAGCAGACCAGTTCAAGCAACGGATGGAGGTGACGCGAGCGCCGGCTCAACGATTCCATTCGAGAATGCCCTTGCGCCAGATGTAGACCAGGCCGACAAACAAGACGACCATGAAAAGCATCATCTCGCCATAGAAGACCCACTTCAAGGCGGCGTTGTCTCTAAGCACGTTGGGGAAAACGACGGCCCACGGCACCAGGAAGATGGCTTCGATGTCGAACAGCAGGAAGATCATCGCCACGAGGTAGAACTTCACCGATTGGCGTTCGCGCGCCGTGCCCACCGGCTCGACGCCGCATTCGTAGGGCGCTAGCTTTTCAGGGGTCGGGCGATTCTTGCCCAACAGGCGCGAAATGATGATCAGTACGGCAGCCATGCCGACTGCCAGCACCAGCACGATGAGAACCGGAACGTAGTTTGTCATTGCGGTCAGCGTGTGTCGCGAATGTGTGACGGCTCGCGGCGGCGTCTCACAGGGAAAAATTCACCGCTCATCAAGACTTTGCATCTTATCGCCTGGCGAAATTGAGTGTCAAGCAAGCGCATGGCGGCGGCGCTTGAAAAACTCTTGTCGCCGCCCTTTGGCTCAACTAATATCGCAGGCAAGCAGCCCCTTAAACCCCAAAGTCTACAGAGCCGAGCGGTCAGACGCAAATGACGTTGATCTGCGAATACTGCCAGAGTCCTTGTAAAACGGGCCTGCTGAAATGCCCGAATTGCAGCGCGCCCTTGGGGGCGACGACCGCGCCCGGCGTGGACTATCGCCACTGCCCATACTGCCGGCGGACGCTGCTGGCGCTGGCCAGTCCGGCCTGTAACTATTGCGGGCGGCGCTTGCCCGAAGATTACATCAAGGCGCGCGAGGCCGACCTGCACCGCCTCACGGAACTGGATAACCACGCGCCCGACCCACAACTCTCCGCCAAGCTGGACACGATCCTGCGCCGGACGACGCGCCGGGATAACCGCGACTCATCGCTCGCCGACCTGTTCAGCATCGGCGACCCGACCGACATCTTCTCCTAATCGCAGACCGAAAGATGATTGAGCTGAGCGATTGGCGGTCTTCAAAGTCCGCGCCTTCGGCCTGTGATTATCCTGCGGTTGCACAAAGCAGGAATATTGAAAGTCCCTGCCGGGAGACGATGATTAACGTCTCCCGGCAGGGACTTATTGCTCGACGATGCATCTCTAGTGAATGCTACTGTCGCGCCTGGCCGACGAAGCGCATGGGGTTCAAGGGCTGATCGTTCTCGCGAATCTCGTAATGAACGTGCGGGCCTGTCGAACGCCCGGTGCTGCCGGCGTGGCCGATTTGATCGCCGCGCTTGACGCGCTGGCCTTGCTCGACCGTCACGCGCGACATATGGCCGTAGCGCGTCGTGATCCCATTGCTGTGAAAAAGAATGACCAGGTTGCCATAGCCCGCATACGGCCCGGCGTGAACGACCAGCCCGTCGGCTGTCGCCGCCACCGGCGTGCCGTAATCAACGGCGATGTCGAGGCCCTGGTGCGATTCGTGGCCTTCGCCGCTGAAGGGGTTATGTCGCATGCCAAAGCCGTCCGTGATGTAGCCGTTCACCGGCAAGCCATTCGGCACCGACGCCAGACGCAGCATATCGGATTTCATGCGGTCATTGATTGTGCGCAGCTCGCGCTCTAACTGGTCGGCGGCATGATCGAGCGCCGGCACGGCTTCAGGACCGCCTGTGCCGACGATGTTGTCAACGTCGGGGGTATGATCGATCTTCGCCTGCCGCGCCATCTCCTTTGACATGTCGCTGACGTAATCGATCTGTCCCTTCAGCCTCGCATAAGAGTTTTGGTAGGCGTCATTCGCCTCTTTGAGCTTCTGATTCTCAGCCTTAAGCGAGAGGTTTTTGATGTTGAGCGACTCAGTTTGCGCCAGACGTACCATGCCGTAGCCGGTCATCAGCGCCAGCGCGATGGCGACACTGCCGGCCCCATAAAGTAGATTGTGATGAAAACTGATCTGGCGAACTTTCGACGACGAGCTGGGCACGACTAACAAGGTATAACGTGAATTGTCTTTCGACATTAAGCATCTCCTTGGCGCTTAATCAGAGTATGGGGTTGTTGCCAATGCCCCACAGCAACACCCGGAACTACCTTTTTTTCCCAACTACCTAAGGATCGTGAGGGGGTAAAACATACTCAAGCAAGACGGCAGGCTATCACACGGCGACGCCGGAAGGCAATCGTCGCGGGTCATTACGATACAGAACAAGAAATTCGCAAGAAATGGCGAGCGAGGCGTTTTACGCGCCGCCCACCCTTCCGACAGGGGATGTCGGGCAGGCTAGCGGGCGGCGCGGCGCTTGAATCATCAAACCGGCTCGGCGTTGCGCGGGAACATAATCTTGAAGACGACATACCCGACCAGCGCCAACGCGGCGACCACCAGCACGAGAAAGATCAACTTGAGGGCGACGCCGATGACGGCCAGGACGATCTTCATCACGGCGACGCCGATGACGAAAACCACCAGCCCGACGATGAATCTGAGAATTGCGGTCATAGCTTGACTCCTTTCAACGCAAATGCGCGGGGCGGTTCGTGCATCATATTCACCCCGCGGCTGTGGCTAGCGCGTCAGTCGACGCGCGCGCTTGCCTGTGTCTGACGAGCGCCGCTCGCCTGAATCGTGATGTTGCGAAACGATGTGCGCAGGACGATGTTCGGCCCATCGCCATTGGCGCCGACAATTGAATCGCGGCCACGCGAATCTAACTCCGCGAAGCCGACGGGCCGCACCTCGCCATTCTGGCTCACGGCATCGAGCATGAACTGACTCGACTGTGGCAGGACAATCTTGATCTCGCCGTGACTGTTCTGCACATCGATATCTTCGGCGGGCGGCTTGGCGGCGGTCAGCATCACCGTTCCATAACTGGTTTCTACATGAACGCCCTCATAAAAATCCTTCACCGTCACTTCGCCGTGTGATGTTTGGATGGCGACTTCGCCGCGCGCGTCTTCAACGCTGACGTTGCTCTTGTCGGCCTTCACCTCGACGGTGCCGGTGACGCTGACGAGTTGGATGGAGCTATTCGAAGAGCCTATTCTGAGATCGCCATTGATCGTCTGGGCGCGCACGTCAGAGAAGGGCGCTTCGATGATCAGCCCCACTGCCCGCGTGACCTCGACCTTGCCATGCTCAGTCTTTAATTCTGTGTCGCCGCTCAAGCCCTGGGCGCGGATGTTGCAGAACGGCGCATTGATGTGTGCCGGGCCACTGATGTTAGTCAATTCGACGGCGTCCGAATTGCGCGCCGCCAACTCGACCTCCCCATTGATATTGACCAGATGGACACCCTTAGCGCCGTTGATAACGATGTCGCCGTTGATATTCGTGGCGCTGGCGTTGGCGTAGCTCAGGTCACACTTAACATTGCCGCCAATCTGATTCAGATCGGCCTGCCCATGACTCGTCCTGACCTGCACGTTGTTTTGAAGATTGTTGACGGCGACCGCGCCATAGCTATTATTGGCGATCAAGGCGGCAGACGCCGGCAAGTCGATCTGAATGTCTGTGGTGAAGTTCTCGTTGACTTCGCCGCGCGTCGTCGTAATGAGCAAGCCGTCCGCCGTTCGACTGATCGTCAGGCTGACCTGATCGGCAATCCGCCGCGCCTCGTCGGCGCTCCAGCCGCGGACTCGCTTGGTCAACGTCGCGCGGACGCTGGCCGCCCCGCCGTTGACTTTGATATTGCCATAGCTGTTGGCGATGGTGACCCTCATGCCTTGCGTGAACTCGCGGCTTTCGACCGCGGCATCGGTGAAGTCGAAGCTCTGGCCAGCGACTGAATCACGCAGGCTGTCGAAAAAGCGAGGCAACTGAAGCGCGGAAATCACCGCCGGGTGATTCGCCAGTCGGCCCGCCAGCACGCCACTAACGATAATTAGCGCGACGACGATAATCCGTCCCGCGGTCAATAGTCGTGGCGGCGGGCCATAGGATTGACGATGCGAATAGAATCGAACGAGCTCGATGCCTGCGAAGATCAGCAGCAGCAACACCCAGTAGCGCCCGTAGAGCGCCGCCGCGTTGAGGTCGGAATGGAAGCGGCTGGCGAAAAACAGGGCGCCGATGATAATCAGCAGCATGCCGCCGACCGGCGAGCGCGGTTTGCGCTCGACTGCAAACCCCATGACGCGGATGACCCCGGCACAGATCAGCAAGGTGGGCCACAAACGCATGAGCCAGCCGCGCACGCCGAGGCCGGCGGGCGCCAACAACACCAGCAAGCCGACGCTGACCAGCAGCAGGCCGAGCAGCAGTGTGCCCTTTCGGTTGTTGCGCGTGGTCGCCACGGCGGGCCTACCTCCGGTCGCCGGAGCGCGCCATCTGCCGGACGTTGCTGTGGGGCGAATCATCAAAGGCGCCGGGAACCAGCGGATAAGGCGGGCGTGAATAATCTGGCGATTGCGCTTCGACGCGCGAGCGTTTGAAATACCGGGTTAACAGATAGCCACCGAGGATGATTAATCCTACTGGCAAAAGTCGCCCTGGGTTGATGAAGGCGAAGGGTTGGAGAAGGCGCAGGACCGATAGCGCGCCTAGCACGATAAAGCCGATCCCAAGGGCGGGCGCGTTCTTTGCAAGTTTCTGCTTGAAGCGAGCTTCGTCAGCTTCGGCGCTCTCGCCTTCCCCGAGGCGTACAGCGGTGCGGTAGGCATCCATCATCGAATAGATGTAAACCACCACGCCGGCAAGCGCAAAGAGTCCGGGTAGAATTTGCAGCTTGGGTAAATTAAAAAGGAAAACAATGCTGACGAAGTGGACGACGGCCTTGAGGTTCTGGCGGTTGTAGACGGCCCCCATCCCCGGTATCAAAGCGCATAGCGCGGCGACCCGCGCGCGCGCTTTCGAGCGCCCCTGTTGGTAACGCTGCTGCGACAAGCCCTCTATGCCCCTGACAATACAATCCTGGCAATAGGGGAAGCCTTTGATGCGGTGATCGCAAGCCGGGCAGAGGCCGCGTTGGCAATGGCTGCATTGGACCCGCGCCGCGCTTTGTGTGTGATATGCACAATACATGATGATTACTCTTCGATGCTTGAATTGCTCTTTCTCAATGGCTTAAACGATTCGCAGTGCGTTAGGGTTCGGCGAATCGCGACGAGCGGGCCGGGGCAAACAAAAAGCCGCCTCAGTCTTTCTGTGGCGGCAGCGGCTTCTCAGCTTCTTTCGAATGATTCGCCGATTCCTTGCCCGGCTTTTCACCGCCGAGGCCATCCCAGATTTCGTCCAATCCCATGCCGACGCGCTCAATGCGTGCCGCCAGCGTCTCCTTCTGCGCATAGATGTCGGTGCTGCGACTGTAAAGCTGCGCCATCTTATTCTGCGCTTGACGGTAGATGCCAGTCACCGTGCGGTCGTCGGAGAAGCCAAACAGCAAGAACATGAACGAAGCGGCGGCAATCGTCGCGGCGGTCGCTACGGACCAGCGCGGCGCTGTGGTGGCGCGCGGCAATAGGCGCGATGCCCAGGCGCTGGCTTTCATGGCGAAGCGAGGCTTGCGGGCCAGCGCGCCGACCTCGCTGATGGCCACCAGTTGATCATAAAGCGGCGCGGGCATTTCGACTTCTTCGTAGATATGCACCGAATGGCAGGCGGCGACCGCGAAAACGACTTCGGTGAGCAGGTCGGAGCAGAGGCCGCAACCCGCGGCGTGCTCTTCGAATCGGTGATAGGTCGCCGCCGGCACGTAGCCATCAAGAAACTCGGTGATGATCTCTGCGAATGCCGCGCAATCAAAGACGCGGTGTTCCTGAGCAATCGTCAGCAGCGAAGTTTCAAGCAACATCGGCACGTCAACCGGATCATCACCAACGCACTGGCTAACCGCCGCCCTGACCTCGTCCATCAGAGCGCGGCAAGCGCGACATTGCAACGCATGCTCGCCGAAGCGCGCACTCTCGCTGCCGGCCAGCTGACCGTCGAGGTAATTACTCAGTTGTTCCTCGAATTGACTGCACTGCATATAACACATTCAGGGGCTTGTTCCTGTCCTTCCGACACCACAGCTATCCGTCTGCCACAAGCGGGCAGCGGGCGCCGAGTGAATTCATAACGTATTGCGCGGCCACTGAGCGTCGGCGCGGGCCACGTCCACCGGGCCCGCGCGCGACTGGCCGTGTTATTCCGGCTGCACCTTCATGCGACGAAGGACTTTTGCCAACTCGATGCGGCCCCGGTTGATACGGCTCTTGACCGTGCCTTCCGGTATTCGCAACAGGTCAACGATCTCCTGGTACGTCAACTCTTCAATGTCACGCAGAATGACGCACTCTCGCAGGTCCGGCGACAACTTGTTGATCGCGCCGAGCACTTGCAGCCGGCGCTCCTGCCGTTCGAGCGAGCGCTGCGGGCTGTCGCTGGCCGAAGGCAGATGATACTCATGATCGGCCAGGTCATCGCTCGAATCCGTCGGCGTCCTCTGGCGTTTACGATAATCGTCAATAATCAGATTGCGCGCCAGCCGCATCAGCCAGTTCGACAGGTCGCCGAGCGAGGCGTCATACTGCGTCAGCGAGCGATAAACACGAATGAAGACTTCCTGTGTCAAGTCCTCCGCCGCGCTGTGACTCGAGGTGAAGCGATAGGCGAGATTATAGATGCGCCGCGAATACTGGCGCACGATCTCGGCCCATGCATGCTGGTCACCCTGGAGACAACGCTGAGCCAATTCAGCATCGGTTGCTGTCAACGCAAGTATCGCTCCCACCTGTCGCCCTCTCGCAAGCTGTAATCTAGGATGTCCGCCAACTCGCTAAACGAGATGGTGACGAAAAATGTTTCGCCAAAGCCGGTGGCACCACAACCGGTGCCGAAGGGATGCGAGCCGCCCATATTTTGTGCTAGAATGCCCCCTGGCTACAGCCCCTTGCGGCTGGTCGTATCAAGCCTCGACGAATTGGCGGGCCGGCTGGCGCGCCAGCTCTATTGTATCTCACGGAGACCCACGGATAAAGTGAGCGGCAGGTGGAAAACGATCATCAGTCTGGTTGTGGGCGCGCTGTTTGTTTACCTGTTCGCCCGCAATCTTGACTTCGGCGAAGTCTGGATAAAGGTCCGGGCGGCGAACCGCGTGCAGCTCACATTGGCGCTCGCCCTGCTGGTGGGCACTTACTTCGTGCGCGCCTTGCGCTGGAAAACACTGCTCAAGCCGATGGCCCAGCCGCCGCTTAGCGCGCTTTTCCGGGCGACCATGATCGGTTTTTCGGCGCTTTTCCTGATGGGCCGGGCCGCGGAGATGATCATCCGCCCGGCGACGCTTTCGCTGAAGGAGAAGGTTCGACCCTCGGCAAGCTACGCCACCGTTATGATCGAGCGGGTCTTTGACATGGTGATGGTGGTCTTTTTCTTCGCCATCAACCTGGTCTTTTTTGAGTACAACGAGAATGATCACAACGCCGACGCCATGCGAATGTTCGGCTGGATCAAGATCACCGGCGCGTTGCTGTTGGTGGCGGCCATCGCCGGCATCTACGGCCTCTCGGTTTTCCGGCGAAAACGCGAAGGCGCGTTGATGTATCTCGATAAGAAGCTGCGGCGGCTGCCACGCAAGTTCGCCACCGGGTTGATGAGCCTGTTCGAGCACATCTCCGAAGGGCTGGGCGTCCTGCACGACGCGCGCGGGCTGACCATCACTGTCTCGTACACGGTGTTGATCTGGCTGATGGTGGCGGCGGCGCACCTGCTGGTGGTGCGCGCCTTCGGCATCCACTACGGCCAGGTGCCGTTTACGGGCGCGGTCTTTGTGATGGGACTTTCGATGCTTGGCTCGGTCGTGCCGACACCGGGCGGGGCGACGGGGCCTTTTCATATTGCGACGGCGGCGGCGCTGGCGTTTCTGGGAGTTGACCAGGATTCGGCGAAATCCGTGGCGATCATTCTTCACCCGCTGATCTTCGCGCCGGCGACACTGTTCGGAATTTACTACGTCGCCCGCGAGGGCCTATCGTTCGGGCGTTTGAAGCATATTGCCGAAGAAACGGTCGAGCCGCCCAACGCCAATGGCGAGGACACGGCGGCCAAGAAAGCGGCGATTCTAAGCCGCTGAAGCAGTCCCTTTTCGAGCAGGACCTGGCGAGCATATCGAAGCTCGCGAATCTAATGTGGGCGAGTATAACTTATGAAATGTCCATTCTGCGCGCATCTGGAAGATCGGGTTGTGGATTCGCGTGAGAGCCGCGAGGGCGATGTCATCCGCCGCCGCCGTGAATGCTTGAAGTGCGAGCGCCGCTTCACGAGCTATGAGCGCATTGACGAAATCCCTTATATGGTCGTCAAGAAAGACGGCACCCGCGAGCCTTTCGTGCGCGAAAAAGTGCTGGCCGGGGTGATGAAGGCTTGCGAGAAGCGACCCATCCCGATGTCAAAAATCGAAGCGCTGGTTAATGGCATCGAAAAGTACGTTCAGGAATCACGCGAGCGCGAGCGCTCAACCGACAAGATCGGCGAGATGATCATGCGGCGGCTGAAGGAGCTGGACAAAGTGGCTTACGTGCGGTTTGCCTCGGTTTATCTCGATTTCAAGGACGTTTCCGAATTCATGAGCGAGCTGCGCTCGCTGGTGCGCAAGGGCAGCCAGCGGTAGCAAGGGTCGGCAGGGCTTCAAGGCCGGATGGACGCAATTCAATAGCTGCTTGTCACGCTGTCGCCAGCGCCCTACAATCTCAATGCAGGGCGCAGTGGCCCGCGTTTAACCATGTCATCAATACTTGAAAGCGAAGAAGTCACAATTGAACAAAGCGAAGAGCAGGTGAAGCTGCCGGATTCACTTCCGGTGCTGCCTTTGCGCGATATCGTCATCTTCCCCTACATGATCGTGCCGCTGTTCGTGCAGCGCGAGCGCTCGATCCGCGCCGTGGATCAGGCGCTGGCCGAAAACCGCATGATCATGCTCGTCGCACAACGCGACCTTGAAAAAGAAGAACCGGTCGGCACGGACCTGTATAACCACGGCACGGCGGCGGCCATCATGCGGATGCTGAAGATGCCGGATGGCCGCATTCGCATCCTGGTGCAGGGCCTGTCGCGCGCCCGCGTCGCGCGCTTTGATGAGAATCAGCCGGCGCTCATCGCTCACATCGAGCCGCTCACAGACTCCGAGCCGGATGCCGACGAGCTGGAGCTTGAAGCGTTGATTCGCAATGTCCGCGCCTCGCTCGAACGCGCCATCACGCTCGGCAAGAACATCTCTTCCGAAGTCATGGCGATTGTCGCCAACCTCGAAGACCCTGGCCGCCTGGCGGACGTCGCCGCCTCGAACCTCGAACTGAAGGTTTCCGACGCGCAATCGGTTCTCGAAAAGCTCAACCCCGCCGACCGCCTGCGCCGCGTCAACGAGCTGCTTGCCCGCGAGATCAATGTCCTGCTCGTTCAACAGGAAATCAACACGCAGGCCAAGGGCGAGATTGATCGCACGCAGCGCGAGTTCTACTTGCGCCAGCAGCTTAAGGCGATTCAGGCCGAGCTAGGCGAAGGCAACGAGCTGGCCGAAGAGATTCAGATGTACCGCGACAAGATGATCCTCGCGGAGATGCCTGAAGCCGTCGAAGAAGAGGTCGAGCGCCAGATCAAGAAACTGGAGCGCATGCACCCGGACGCCGCGGAAGCGGCGACCCTGCGCAATTATCTCGACGTCATGGTGAGCCTGCCGTGGTCGAAGGCGTCAGAAGAAAACCTCGACCTGAAGCGCGCCCAGATCATTCTTGACGAAGACCACTATGGGCTCGAGAAGGTCAAAGAGCGGATCATTGAAGCGCTCGCCGTGCGCAAGCTCAAGGACAAAGTCCGCGGCCCGATCCTTTGCCTGGTTGGCCCGCCCGGCGTCGGCAAGACCAGCCTCGGCCGCTCAATCGCTCGCGCCTTGAATCGCAAGTTTCAACGCCTGTCGCTCGGCGGCCTGCACGACGAGGCCGAGATTCGCGGCCACCGGCGCACTTACATCGGCGCGATGCCCGGCCGCATCGTCCAGGCGATTCAGCAGGCCGGCACCAACAACCCTCTCATCATGCTCGACGAGATTGATAAGGTCGGCGCTGACTTTCGCGGCGACCCATCGTCGGCGTTGCTGGAAGTCCTCGACCCCGAGCAGAATTTTTCGTTCCGCGATAACTACCTTGGTGTGCCGTTCGATCTTTCGAATGTCATGTTCATGACGACGGCGAACGTGCTGGACACGATTCAGCCCGCGCTGCGCGACCGCATGGAAGTCATTCGACTGGCGGGCTACACAGAGGAAGAGAAGACCGAGATCGCCCGCCGCCACATCATCCCCAAGCAGATGGAAGCGCACGGCATCACTGCGCGTCACGTGAAGTTCAGCCGCGTCGCCTTGAAGGCCATCATTCTGCAATACACCCACGAATCGGGCTTGCGGCAGTTCGAGCGCGAGATCGCACAGATCAGCCGCAAAGTCGCTCGCCGGGTTGCCGAGGGCGAAGACTCGCAGGTTCGCGTCACCCAGGAAAATGTGCAGGACTTTCTTGGCGTGCCGCACGTTCACCCCGACGAGGTGCTGAAGAAGGACCAGGTCGGCGTGTCGACGGGGCTCGCCTGGACGCCTGCGGGCGGCGATGTGTTATTCATCGAGGCGTTGACGACAACCGGCAAAGGCGCGTTGCTGCTGACCGGCCAGTTGGGCGACGTCATGAAAGAGTCGGCGCAAGCGGCCTTCTCGTGGTCGAAAGCGCGCGCCGATGACCTGGGCATCGATGTGGATAAGTTCAGTAAGGTGGACGTTCACATCCACGTCCCGGAAGGCGCCATTCCCAAAGATGGCCCCTCGGCAGGCGTGACGCTTGCCACGGCGATGGTTTCGGCCCTTTCGGGTCGCGCCGTCAAACGCTCGGTCGCCATGACCGGCGAGATCACTTTGCGCGGCAATGTGCTGCCAGTCGGCGGCATCAAGGAGAAGGTGCTGGCCGCCCGCCGCGCTCGCGTCAATACGATCATCTTGCCGCAGCAGAATCGCCGCGACCTTGAAGAGATTCCCAAGGAGCTGCTTAAGGAAATCGAATTCCAGTTCGTCGAATCTATACGCCAGGTGCTACGCATCGCGCTGGTCTAGCCTGTAGCCCTTAGTCCTTTGTCCGCGGTCAGTTGTCACATCAAACGCCGATCCCCAAAGGCGCGCCGACCGCGGGACAAAGGGCGCGGGCAAATTCTTTCAATTTTCTTGCGGTACGGGCTAATCGTTGACTCGGCTATTTTTGGCGTGTTATAACCACCCCACTTAGCAGGACTGTTCCAATTGAATGGACGCATCGCGGTTTTCAGCCCTCAGGGTTCGCTGAGCCCAAACGAACCAGGAAAATCGTGTGATGAGCCGCTGAGAAAATAATAAATTCGGAAGGGGATCGTAAGGATGAGGCTAGCAGTTTCCGCGAGTCGAAACCTTGTTTTTATCATGATGTTTGTTCTGCTCGCTGGAGCCGTCATACCGGTTTACGGGCAGGGTCAGCCGCGAACGGCTGCTTCATCAGACATCTCGCAATCGATCATTGATCGAGCCGAAGAAGCCTTTAAGCGCGGCGAAGAAGCGCAGCAGAAGGGCCTGCCCGACATCGCCCGCAGGTTTTTCGATCAGGCCGTAGACACCGTGCTCAGTTCCGGCGTCGACCTCAGGACGAACGCCAAACTCGATACCTATTACCGCCAGCTCCTCGAACGCATTCATAAATACGAAGCGCAGCCCAACGACCGCCACGAATTAGAAGACCGCCCGGAAGTCGTAGAGCCGTCTTTGCTTGACGAGCTGTCGGACATCAAAGAGACCGACCTGGCGATGACCACGCCGGATGGCATCAAGATTTTCGGCAAGTACGATTTTGAGTTTGCCGTCGCGCCGCCGGTCTTTCAGTTCATCAACTTCTTCGTCGCCGGGCGCGGCCATTCGACGATGGAAGTCGGCCTGCAACGCTCAGGGCGCTACCGGCAGATGGTCGAAAAGATTTTCAAAGAAGAGCGGGTGCCGCAAGATTTGATCTGGCTGGCGCAGGCCGAATCGGTCTGGAAGCCGAACGCGCTGTCGCGCGCCGCCGCCAAAGGCATCTGGCAATTCATTCCTTCGACCGGCACGCGCTATGGCCTGGCGCAGACCGCCTGGATAGACGAGCGCTCACAGCCTGAGAAAGCGACGCGCGCCGCGGCCCGCTACCTGCGCTGGCTGCACGACCACTTCGCCGGCGACTGGCTGCTGGCGATGGCGGCTTACAATTCGGGCGAAAACCGCGTTGATTCAGCGGTGGCGCGCTGCGGCTATGCCGACTTCTGGGAGCTGTACAAGCGCAACCTGTTGCCGAACGAGACCCGCAATTATGTGCCGATCATTCTGGCGATCACCATCATCAGCAAGAACCAGAAGCGCTATGGCTTCAACGTCCAGCCCGACCCGGCGATGAATTTTGACACCTTCGAGCTGCCGGCGCAGACCGACCTGAAGGTTGTCGCCGACCTGATCGGCGTGCCGTACGATTCGATTCAAAACCTGAATCCTGAATTGCGCCGTGGCGTTTCGCCGCCGGGCGCAGGGTATTCGATTCGCTTGCCGAAAGGCACCCGGAAACAGTTCGAGGTCGCCTACGCCGAGCTGCCCGAAGAGCAGCGGGTCCGCAAGATTCAGGTGCCCGCCGAAGAGTTGGCCGAACGCTACCGCCCGGTTTATCGCACGCAGATGGCGAGCTACACGGTGCGGCGCGGCGACACAATGGCTTCGGTGGCGCGGCGCTACGGCGTCTCTGTGAAAGAGATCGCGCGGATGAATCGCATGTCGGCGCGCGGCGAATTGCGCAAAGGACAGACGGTGCGCATCCCGCAGACCGTCAAGGTGACGCGTGACCGGCATGGCCGCAAGGTGATGGTGCGTGCCGAACGGGGTCGCCATGTCCGTGGCCGCGAAGTGCGCGCCAGCCGCTCGCGTCACGGCAGCCGCCACACCGCCTCGCGTGGCCGCTCGTCCTCGCATAGTTCGAGAGGCCACCGCCGCCGCTAAAAGCGTTCAACCAATACCGCAAAAGGAGCCGGCGGCTGACAAAGCCGCCGGCTCCTTTTTTTGCTCTCGCGGGACAAGCCGGAGATCAAAGGATGTCAGACTTGTTGTGTGAGAATGTCGGGGTTGTGAGTTATACTCCGTAGGCTTGTCGGGCAGGCGACTCCAGAAGGGCCAGCCGTGAGGCGCTCAAAAAATGCCTGATCGCCTGACAATGATTCGGAAGGGAGGGATCGTATGAGCGCAATCAATCCGTATCGGGTGACCAATCGCAACCCGGCTAAGAAAGAGGCTGCGGTCATCTTCGCCCACGGCTTCACCGGCGGGGGCGTCAGCACCTGGGATGGCTTCGAGCCCCTGTTGGAAACCGACGAACAGCTCGGCGGCCATGACTTTTTCTTCTGGACTTATCCCACCGAACTTAAGTTGAGGTATGCGATCACCAAGTATTTCTGGGAAGACGACCCCAACATTGAGACAATCGGCAAGGGCTTACGGACTCTCCTGAACACCTACGCAAACGACTACGAAAGAATTATTCTCGTCGGTCATAGCATGGGCGGGCTGGTCATCCAGGGCTTCATACTCGAAGAGCTTGTCAACCGTGCGCGTACCCACCTGGACCGGATCACCGAGGTCATCCTCTATGGCACGCCGAGCGGCGGATTGAAGAAGGCGGGGTGGGGCGGTTTCCTGAAGAACCAGATCGCGGATATGGACGACCTGGGGCCTTTCATCCAGAAGCTTCGGAACGGCTGGACTCAACTGGTGGATGACCAGCGGTCCGACCCGAAGCGGTTGGCGCAGTTCCGGCTCACCCTGGTCGCCGGGATGAAGGACCAGTTCGTGCCGCAGGAGAGCTCGCTTGACCCCTTCCCCTTCGATGAGCATGAGCTCGCTCCGGGGAATCACGTCGAAGTGGTCAAGCCCGTGGTCGTCGGAGATTTTCCCTTCCGGATTCTTAAGAAACGCCTGCTCCGGCCCGGCCTCACCGCCGTCGAGCGGGCGCTGATTAACGGCGAGAGCGAGGAGGCCATCAGGGAAGTCCGACGCGTGCAGGCGGCGGCGGAACTGGCGGACGTAGACGGCCTCCTTGATATGGCAACGAAGCGCTCAGGCAGCCAATCGCCCATGCCTATCGCCGATAAAGTGTTGGGGCTTGCGCTGCTCGACAACGAGCAGTACAGGCAGGCGGCAGACCTGCTCACACAGTATGTGGAATTCCAAATGCCCGACAGCGGATCGCGTCCCTTTGCCTCAGACGCGCAGGCTATCCAGCAACTCGCCATCGCCCTGTCGGGCGCCGGCGACATTGCCGGGGCGGTGACGCGGCTGAAGCAATTAGACCCGCAAGTGCAAGATGACCCCGAGACTCAAGGAATCCTCGCCGGGCGGTTCAAGCGGCAATGGCTGAAGAGCCGGAGCGCGACCACGCTCGGCTGGAAGGTTTATGACCTGTATAACCGGGCCTACCAATCCGCGAAGCAAGCGGGCGACTCCGATCAGGCGTACTACAACGGCATCAACGCCGCTTACATGAGCTTCGCGCTCGGCGGGGATGAACATAAGGGGCTGGCAAACGAAGTGCTACAGATATGTGGTGAGTTGGCGAAGCCCGGCTACTGGTCAGAGGCGACCAGGGCAGAAGCGCACCTGTTGCTCGGCCAGTACGCGGAGGCTGACAAGGCTTACGACAGCGCGACGCGCCACGACCATCAAGCCAGGCACAGGAGCACGACAGGGCAGCAGGCCCTCGACATCGTCAGGCGACAAGATAACCCGCCCGACTCTGCGGTCATCGTCAAGAGGTTTCGTGATATCAAACCGGACTATCCGGCGGCCAGCAATTCTGACAGCTAGACGGCGTCAGCGGGCGCCCCGGATTAACGCGTCACTGCGAGGGAACAGCTTATGACACTGCCGCTCTGCTTTGTCCTCATGCCTTTCGGCAAGAAGCCCGACGCCATGGGCAACCTGATCGACTTCGACGCGGTTTACCACCAGCTGATTGGTCCGGCCATCGCCCAGGCGGGGCTCGATCCGCTGCGCGCTGACGAGGAGATGACGGGCGGGATCATTCACAAGCCGATGTACGAGCGCCTGATCCTCTGCGAGTATGCCGTCGCAGACCTGACCACGGCGAACGCGAACGTCTTTTATGAGCTCGGCCTGCGCCATGCCGTCCGCCCCTGGAGCACTGTCTTGTTATTCGCCGAGGGGGGCCGACTGCCGTTCGACGTGGCGCCCCTGCGCGCGATGCCCTACCGCCTGACCGCCGAAGGCACGCCGACCGACGTCGAGGCCACAATGGCCGCGCTGGTTTCGCGGCTGACCGAGGCCCACAGGGCCGCGCAAGAGAATCCCGCTATCGATAGCCCGGTTTTTCAACTCATCGAAGGCTATCCCGAAATTGACCACACCAAAACCGATGTCTTCCGCGACCGCGCTCGCTACTCGGCGGAGACCAAGGCGAAGCTCGCCGAAGCCCGCCCGCGCGGGCCCGAAGCGCTGCGCGCCCTGGCAAAGGATCTCGGCGAAATCAGAAACCTCGAATCGGGAGTGATTATTGACCTGTTCCTCTCTTACCGTGACGTGAAAGCGTGGCAAGACATGGTGGACCTGGTGAATGAGATGCCGCGCCCGCTCGCTGCGACCGTCATGGTGCAGGAGCAGCTCGCCTTCGCGCTCAACCGGCTGGGGCGGAGCGAGGAGGCCGAGCGGACCCTCACCGATCTGCTCGAACGCCGCGGCCCCAGCACCGAAACTCTGGGGCTACTCGGACGCGTCTACAAAGATCGTTGGGAGAAGGCGGTCAAGCAAGAGGATAAGTATCGCGCGCCCGGCGAGCTGAACAAAGCTATTGGCGCCTACCTCCGCGGCTTCGAGGCCGACTGGCGCGATGCCTATCCCGGAATCAATGCGGCGACCTTGATGGAAATCAAGGAGCCGCCCGACCCTCGCCGCGACGCCATCATCCCTGTGGTGGCCTATGCCGTCGAGCGCCGCATCGCCTCTGGCAAGGCGGATTATTGGGACTACGCGACGATGCTCGAATTGGCCGTACTCGCGAAGAACGAGGAGAAGGCCGTTGACGCCCTGGGGGCCGCCCTCGCCTCCGTGCGCACGCCCTGGGAGCCGGAGACCACGGCGCGTAACCTGCGCCTCATCCGCAAAGCGCGAGAAGCCCGCGGCGAGGACGTGGCCTGGCTCTTGGAGATCGAGCAGGCATTAGAAGCCCAGAGTAAAGCCTAGAGCCGTTTCAAATGTGTTTGCCATGTAGCGCAATCTGTTAGCTTGCGCAGCAACTCGCGCAAGCTAACAGATTGCGCTACATCCAAAATCCCTTTGAATACCCCAGTGAAACGGAAGCCGGCTGCGCCCATCAGCAGTCGGCTCCTTTTTTCGCCAGTCTGATTGAACGGCAATGCCATTGGGCCAATCGGCAGTTGTTGGCTATAATGAAGTTTACGCAGTGAGGAGATCATCCGGCACGCCAACTCAGACAAGACGTTCGATCAGCGACGCGGCGCGTGCCTGCTTGCATACAAAATATGGTAGAGGAAAAACTTGAAGTCATCCCGCTCGGCGGCGTCGGCTTCTTCGGTATGAATATGATGGCCCTGCGCTGCGGCGGCGAAGCCATCATCCTTGACGCAGGCATGGGCTTCCCCGACGAAGAGCTGCCCGGCGTAGACATTGTCATCCCAGACTTCTCATTCATTGACGAATACCGCGACGAAATCACCGCCATCATTCTCACACACGGCCACGAAGACCACATTGGCGCGGTGCCATTTCTACTCAGGGAAGTAGACGTGCCGGTCTACGGCACGCACTTCACGCTGGCGCTGCTTGAAAACAAGCTCATCGAGCATGGGCTTGCCGATACGACGATCCTCCATGCCGTCGAGCCGCGCCAGAGCGTCGACCTCGGCAAATTCAATGTCGAATGGATTCACGTGACCCACAGCCTGACCGCTTGCACGGCGGTCGCGATTACCACGCCGGTCGGCGTCGTCATTCATTCGGGTGATTTCAAAGTTGACGACACGCCGGTCATCGGGCCGCCGATGGATTTGCGGCGGCTCACGGAGTATGGCGATCAGGGCGTGCTCGCCTTGCTTGCCGATTCGACCAACGCCGAACGCCCGGGGCGCACGCAGTCCGAGCGCGCCGTCATCCCGGCCTTTGAAAACATTTTTGACCAGGCAGACGGGCGCATCATCGTCAGTTGCTTCACGACATCGCTGCACCGCATCCAGATCGTCGTTGATATGGCGCGAGACGCCGGGCGACAGATTGCGCTGCTCGGGCGCAGCATGTTGCGCAACATCGAAACGGCGGACAGCCTGCGGCAGCTCGATCTGCCGGACGGCATTTTCTTGACGCCGGCGCAAGCGCGGCAGATGGATGATGATCGTTTGGTGTTGCTGGTGGCCGGGTGTCAAGGCGACCCGATGTCCGCGATGACTCGGCTGGCCACCGACCAGCACAAAAACCTATCGGTTGCCGAAGGCGACACGGTCGTGTTGTCGGCCCGCATCATTCCCGGCAACGAGCGCGCCATTTCGCGGCTGATCTCACATTGCTACAAGCGCGGCGCGCGGGTCATCGATAGCTCGCTGGCGCGCATACACTGCTCGGGGCATGGCAGCCAGGAGGATTTGCAAATTCTTATTGAAGCGGTGCGCCCGCATTTTCTGGTGCCGATCCACGGCGAATATCGGCAGCTTTATCGCCACCGCGAATGGGCGGCGACGCTCGGCGTGGTCGAGCCTGAAAACATCATCATCTTTGAGAATGGTGACGTGTTGGAATTCGGTGAAGGGAGCGCCGAGATTACCGCCAAAGAGTTCGTCGGGCGGACGTTCATTGACGGCGCTTACGGGGAAGTCGAAGACATCGTTATACGCGACCGCAAGCACCTGTCTTATGACGGCATCGTCGTCCCCATCGTGGCGATCAATCCGACCTCAGGCGAGCTTGAAACCGACCCGGAGATCGTCACCCGCGGCTTCATCCATGAAGAAGATTCGGCGGACTTGCTCGGCGAGCTGAAGCGCATTGTTGTAGAGACCGTCAATACCGCGAGCCACGAAGAGCGCATCGATTACGCTGTCATCAAAGAGAAGGTTCGCGTCAACCTGAAGCGTTTCATTCAGAAAGGCACGGGCCGCCGCCCGATGATTATCCCCGTCGTCGTCGAAGTCTAGCCTGTCTCCTGTCTTCAAATCGCCTCGACAGGGAAGTGGTCGAGGCGGTTCTGTTTTTCCCAATATTTTAGAAACCCTGACGCGCCATTGCCGCGTGGCGTCTCGCCTTTGACTCGCGCGACCCACGACGGGATGACGTTGCGATGCTCGTCCCAGCAGCTTTGCAGGGCGCGGCTGTCGAGCGCTTCGCAACGGCTTACGAATCGCGCCTGCATGGCTTTGCGCTCGTCATCAAAAAGCGATTTCAGCCGGACGTAATCTTTGATCGTCGCGCGATGCAATTGCTCGTGCCGCCAGAAGAGGCTTTCTTCATCGAAGCCTTCGCCGGCTTGCGGCCCGCTTGCCATCGGCTCGCGGCCAAGTCGCACAGGCTTGTAAACACTCAGGCAGGGCGATGAGGTGCCGGTCAGCCAGTGGATTGAATCCTCCGGGCTCAAGCGGCTGACCATCGAGCCGGTCGTTTGTCCGGCTTGCCGGGTCGGCCACCACGAAGAATGCGCGCACGGCATTTCCATGCGCCAGCCGCTTGCCGGGACCAGGCCCGCGTGGTCGCTCAATGCCGCAAACAAATCGCCGAGCGCCAGCTTAGAGTCCTTCTTTTTGAGCAGGGCAAGTGTGCAGGCGGCGCGCACCGCGCCCCCGCTCATGCGGCTGTAAAACGGGTCGCCGTAGCAGCGCGCGAAATCAAAGTCCTCTGGTGATCGACACCAGCCCTGTGACTTCGCAAAGCTATAGGCTGTGTCACTCAAAAGGTCGAACTGCTTGCCAATCGACAGGGCATTCGAGATGGTTCTAAGACCGCGAACGCGCTCGGCGGCCCAGTGCGGGCCAGCCGTTTCCAGCACCCAGGCCTCGGCAGGATCGGCGATGAGGAACGAGTTATGATAGCGAAACTTTCGATTGCGATAACCGCCGCCGCCGCCCTGCCCATGCTCGGCAATTAAGCCTGTGATGGTGTCGAGCGCCGCGCGCGCCGTCGCCGAGCGTTCGAGCGCCAGTCGTAATAAATCCATCCCGGTCAGACCGACCTTTGCATAAGGCAGTTTCGTAAAGACCGCCTCATTGCCGATGGCGAGGCCGTGCTCGTTTGCGCCCATCTCAGCGCCCCACATCCAGAACGGTCGGCTGATAACGATCTCATGGGTTCGCAACACCTGAGGGATTTCCAGGTAGGTGCATTGCAGCCGGGCGCTCTTTTGACTGAGTGCCGGCAGATGCTCGACGAGTTGCGCTTCGCCCGGCTCGCGGTCGCTGTTCTTCGCAAACCATAGCGCGCCGTCGGCAGTGTATTCCGGAGAGGCGACAAGCGTGTCACACATAGAAAGAGACGAGTGATGTGGCGTGTCTGAAAATATAGCTCCGTAGGAGCGTGATGTTTATAGTCACGATGCTCTTAAAGATGCAAGCTCCGTAGGAGCGGCATATGGACATTGCGCCCCTTGTATCTTGAAAAAGTCAGCCTCGGCTGACGACAATCTATCCAAGGACGCTTGGATAGTCGGGCAAGCTGAGTTTGCTACGCCCCTAAGGCCGCGAGCCTGTCCCGTAGACCAGACCGCTTGCCCCAACTCGTTGCTTCAGGTCGGACGGTATCTTAGGCCCAGCTCGGCTGGCAGCCTGCATTCACAAGGTTGACCGCAACGAATTCCTTCGCGGAGGTGCGCTCATGCAATCAGCAACGCTCGGCATCGACATCGCCAAAGCGAGTTGACCAAGCCGCTATTGATCACTGGCTTTGCTCCGCGCCTCCCACTCGTCGCGGTAGACCACTGAAGTACGCCGATGCCGCCATCCGCTGTTGTCTGCTCCTGCGCCAAGTCTTTCATCTCCCTCTGCGCCAGACGCAAGGCCTTGCTTCCTCCCT